>DASUGM010000211.1:0-22065 GCA_036274055.1 Vicinamibacterales bacterium
ATTTACGTAAAAAGCCACCCGACGGCTTTTTTTAGTACCAGTCGGCGTAGCGGCTGCCGTCCAGGGCGGTGTCGTTCGAGCCGCTCTTGACGTCGTAGATGCCGGCGGATGCCGAGACGCTCCCCGGCTCTGGATCGGCCTGCACGGTCTGCCAACTGTCGGTCTGATCGGTGATCGGATCCTTCGGGATGGCGCGCAGATAGCGCTCCGAGACGAGCGCGTCGAGCGAGTCGGGGTACTTCCCCTTGTCGGCGTAAAACTGATCGATCGCCTCGCGCATCAGGAACAGGTCGCTGCGCAGCGCCGCTTCTTTGGCGGAGCGGATGCTGTTTCGGTATTGCGTCAGCGCCAGCGACGCGAGAATCATCACCAGCGAGATGACGACCAGCAGTTCGATCAGCGTCCAGCCGTGATCGGCGGCGTCGCGACGGAGCAATCGGCGGAAGCGGCGTGATCGCATGAGGGTCTCCCCTACCAGTCGCGGTACTTCGTGCCGTTGAGGCCGCGGCCTTCAGCTTTCGAGTACACGTCGTAGACGCTCTGTCCGCCCCAGACGGCGGAGTCGGGCGGGTCGGTGTAACCGCGGAACCCCCACTCGGTCTTGCCGGTGATTGGATCCATCGGCACGCGGCGGAGGAACTTCTTCTTCTTCCCGCTCGAGTCGTTGGCCAGCAACACGCCTTCGACAAGCACGTCGAGGCTCGGCGGGTAGTTTTCGCTGCCGAGCCGGAGTTCGGTCGACGCGATCCGGCCGCTGTCGGCCCAATCCTTGAACGAGTCGATCGCGGCGCGCATCTGCCTGAGGTTGTAGCGCAATTCGCTCTCGCGTTGCCGCCGAATCGAGACCCGCGCCACCGGCAATGCCGCCGAGGCGAGCACCATCATTACCGCTGTGGCGACGAGCAGCTCGATGAACGTGAACCCGGGTGAGGATCGCTTCAGCCAATTGCGCATATGCACTTCCCGTAGACCGCCAGCCGCAGCCGGCAGCCTACTTCACTACGACGTTCGCCGGCGTGAACAGTAGCGGAACCGTCGCGCCGGTGGGCGCCGACGCCACACCCGAGACGCTGATCGTCGCCGAGCCGGCGGCCGCCGCCTGGAACGTGATCGACGCGACGAGTCCCGTGCCGGAGGCGCCCGTCTGCCCGGTCGGCCGTGAGATGGCGATGTCGATACGTCCGGCCGTCTGATCAATGCTCGGCACGAACGTCGCCGTGACGCCGCCCTGAGTCATGAACGTGCCCGGGTTGACGCCGAGCGCCCGCAGCACGGCCGGGTTGTAGCTAATCGACAGCGACAGTGTCCCAACATTTGAGACGCCGCTGATCTGCACGGGGACGGTGTAGGGGCCGCTCCCGGCCGCGACCGTACCGTCCGGGCCGGTCGGCACCGTCACCGTAATCCGGCCGGCCGTCGGTGGCGGCTCTGCGGCGGCGCCGCCGGGCGGCACCGCTTGAATCGGCACGGCGGCGGGCGCCCGCGGCGGCTGAGCCGGCTGGCCCGTTGTGCCCGGAGGTGGCGTCTGGGCCGCGGGCGGCGGCGTCTGGCCGCCAGCCGGTGGCGTCGCGGCCGCCGGCGCGCCCGCGGCCCCTGCGGCGGGCGCCTGGCCTTGCGCGCCGCCGGTGGGGGTCAGCGTCGGCGACTGGCCCTGCCCGGACGGAACTCCGCTGAGCGCGTCCAGCGAAAGCAGCGACGGCGCGCCGCCGCCGATGTTCTGGCCGGTGCCGATAAATCGCGGCCGCAGGTCCGACGGCTTCAGATCGTGGCCGCGGATGATGTGCGGCGTGATGATCATCACCAGGTCCGTCTGATCCACCTGGGTGTCGCTGTTGCCGAACAGCGATCGGATGATCGGGATCTTGTTGATGCCTGGAAATCCTTCCATCGACTTGCGATCGTCGTCACGGAGCAGGCCGGCGAGCATGTTGGCCTCGCCGTCGCGCAGGCGCACCGCGCTCACCGCGGTGCGCTCGACGATCGTCGGAAAGATCTGCCCGCCGATGTTGAGGTTGTTGCCGAGGCCGCTCTTCTGCAATGTCAGCGCCTCGAGCACGATCTCGTCTTCTTGCGTCACCCGCGGCGTGAACAACAGGTTGATGCCGACCGGCTGGTACTGCACCTGCGTCGACGGAATGTTGGCGACGCCGCCGGCGGCCGCCGCCGAGAACACCGTCTGCGGAATCGGCACGAGGTCGCCGAGCCGGAGCGACATCGGCGTGCCGTCGCGGCCGCGCAACTGCGATTTGGCGAGCGTCTTGGTGTTGGTGTTCGACTCGAGCAGCTGGATCACGGCGGTCGGCGACTGGACGTAGAAATCCCCGGAGCTCACGCCCCTGCTGACGGTGTTGGCGTTGAACGGCGGTGGACTCGCGGGCGGGAGCCCGCCGCTGGTGTTGGGCGGCGCGAGTTCCGGCGAGAACGTCAGCCCGATCGCGTAATTGGTCAGGTCGAGCCCGAGCTTGCGGAGGAAGTTGCGATCGACTTCGAGAATCTCCGCCTCGACCATCACCTCCGGTTTGGCCTTGTCATTGGAATCGATGATGTCGGAGATCACCTGCATCACCGGCGCGGTCGCGCGGACGACGATCGAATTGGTCGTCTTGTTCTGGAAGATGATCGGCCGGGTCGACGTGGTCTGCGCCAGCAGCTGGTTGAGAATCTGCACCAGCTCGGCCGGATCGGCGTGCGAGATATAGAACGTCTGCGTGTACTGATCTTCGTATTTCTGCCGGTTGGTCGGGTTGTCCTGGTACACGAAGATGGTCGTCGGACTGACGACCTTGTAGGTCAGCGTATTCGCCACCATCAGCTGGTTGAGCGCTTCTTCGAGGCTGGTGCCCTGGATCTCCAGGGACTGGTTGCGCTGGAGCAACTGATCGAGATTCTGATCGTAGGTGATGTTGATGTTGGTCAACCGCGAGATCGCGGTCAGGATGTCGCGCAACGCGACGTTCGGCATGCGGATCTGCGGCACTTGTACCCGTGGATCGAGCCGCGGAATCGCCGACTGCTGCTGCGCCTGTTGACGCAGCTGATCGATGCGCGGCTGGGGGCGGGCCGCGTCGGCGGCGGCGCGCATGCGCCGCTCGAGTTCGATGGCCTTTCCCAACGCCAGAGTGTTGGTGACGTCGAGATCGGCGGCCAGCCGGTACTCGGCGACCGCGCCGGCCAGCTGATCCTGGGCCTCGAGGTCGCGCGCGCGGTGAATGTGCTCGGCGGCCGCCCGGCGCGTCGCGCGCTCGAGCGCGATCTTCAGCTCGACGCGTTCCGGCTCGCGTCCGAGCGCCGTGCGATAGTACGCCACGGCGGCATCGTGATCGCCACGTTGCGTCGCCTTTTCGGCGTTCTTGATCGCCTCGGAGGTCGCGCAGCCGGTCGCCATGACGACGGCCAGCGCCAGACTTCCCCACCGCAATCTGCGCATCTTCACGCACTCACCTCGTGCCGGGGTGCAGGACCCGGCGTCCATCAGACGAATTCCCGAGACGAAAAGTCGAATCACCCGAGCGGCAACATCTTCTGACCACTGCCGTCGAGGTAGGACACGATGACCGACGTCTGCCCGACCTTCGCGAGTTTGTACCGTCCGTCGATGATCTGCCCCTCGACCGCCAGATAGAGCGCGTTGGTTTGGGTGTCCTTCAGCGTCGCGACCGCGGGCCCTCCCGTCACGATCTGGCCGAGCATGATCAATTTCAACGGAATGTCGGGCGCCTGCGGCACCGGCGGTGGCGGCGGCGCGGTCTGCACCGGCGGCGGCGGCGCCGGCATGGGCGGCGGCGCGGGTGGTGGCGGAGGTTGCCCGTACCCGAAAGGGTTCCGCCCCGCGGCGGCGTTCTCGGCGACGATTTCCAGCTTCTCCAGGCCGATGGGTGTCGGCTGGGTCGTTGGCGCGATCGCGCCCGGCGCGGCGACGTTCAGCGGCACGGTCGCCGGCGCCACCGGGCTTGATGAGAGCCCGAACTGATACACACCCAGCGCGGCGAGGATGACCAGCATCACGCCGAGCCGCGTCAGCTGCGAGCGGCGCTCCGGTCCCGGCGGCGGCAGCAGTTTCATCGCGGCGTCACTCCGGCACCGGCCGCGGTGCGCGCGCTGGCGCTCGACGGCGCGCCGGGCGGCGTGAGGTAGTAGGTCGCGACGGTCATCGACACTTCGAGAATGCCCTGCTGCGTCGTGCTCGCGCCGCCCGGTTCGGTCAGCTCGACTTTTTCGACAACGATGAATTCCTCGGCGGTCTCGAGCGCGTAGAGGAATTTCTTGATGTTCGGGTACCGGCCGCTGAGCGTGACCCGCGCGAAGGCTCGGGTCAGCTTGCTGTCGCGCAGCGGCACGTAGTCGAACGCCGCGGCCGTGAAGGTCACGCCGGCATCGCGGGCCGCGTGCTGGATCCACAGGTTCGTGGTTTTGGTCGCGGTCACGAGATCGTGCGGCAGGATCTCGGCGTAGAACTTCGCCAGCTCGACGTCGGCGCGCTGACGGCTGGTCAGCGTCGACTTCGCGCTGCGCTCGATATTGCGGGCCTGCGAAAGCGTCAGCATCGAGCTGTCGCGCGCCGTTTCGAGGCCGGCGACGCTCGTCTGCATCGGCAGCACGCCCAGCAGCAGCACGCCGATGTTCACGGCGAGCAGCAGCAGGACCGGCAGCACCACGCCGCGGCGCTCGGTGAAAATCCGGCCGGTCAGGCTCATCGCGAGCCCCCCTGGCCAGACGACGCTCGCGGCGGCGTGCCCGGCGCCGCTGGCGGCGCTGCGGCTGGTTTGACGTCGGCCGCCGGCACCGCGGCCGCGGCTTTCGCCTCACGCGCGGAAAAATACGTCGCTTCGAGCCTGGCGATGTAAGTCGAGTCTTCGTTCAAGTCGGTCGCGGCAGGGACGACATCGAGAAACGCGTTGGTCCCGTTCAACGCTTCGATGAGCGTCGCGACGTCGTCGAGCTGCTTGGCGATGACGATCATCACCACCTTGAGGGTGCCCTTCTCGACGGTCGGGTTCACCGAAACGAGCTTCACATCGTACGGCAGCGTCTTCTCGAGATGGCCGAACAGGCCGGTCCAGGAGAACGTGCGCGCATCGATGAGCTGATTGGCTTCGCGCGTCGACGCGGCGACGACGTTGAGCGTCGCGCGATCGATGCTCTTCTGCAGCCGTTCGGCTTCGACGCGGATTCGCGCCGACTGACTCTCGTTCTGGTCGATGGCGCTCTTGAGCTCCGACCGCTGCTTCGACAGCGCGATCAGTCGAGTGCCGTTGTACGCGGTCAGCGCCAGCGCGACCACCGCGACGAGCAGGATCGTCAGCGTGACGAGGCGCTCGTTGTAGAACGGCCGGGTGCTGAGGTTGGCGCGCAGCACGTCAGGCCGCCTTCCGTTCGCGCAGCAACATGCCCACCGGCGCCGCCAGCGCGTCGAGGATCTCCGGACCGACGCCGGCGCGATCGGTCAGGTCAGCCGCCGGGCGGACATCGACGGTTTCGACCGGCACACCAAGCCGATCGCCGATCTCGTGGCGGAGCTGGTCGGCGCGAGCGCTCACGCCGGCGCCGCACAGCCACACCCGACCGAACTTCGTGCCGCCGAGCCGGTCCTCGTGAAACATCGCCGTCTGATGCACCAGCGCGCTGAGCGGTTCCTCGTCGACCGCGGTGCGGTGGCGGTAGAACATCAACTGCTGACCGCGCAGGATCGACAGCGTCGTGGCTTCAGCGGCGAGACACACCACCAGCCAGTCGCCGGGTCCCGTCGCTCCGGCGGCCATGATCGTATTCATGACGTTCAACGACGCGAGGTCGACCACGCCGGCTTGCACCCCCGCCGCCGCGGCAACCGCTTCGTACTGCATGACGACGGCGCGGCGGGCGACCACCGCCGCCATCGTCGTCACCGCGCCTTCGGCGTGGGCGACGAAGTAGGAGACCTGGGCGTCGTCGATCGGAAACGGTGTCGCCTTCTTCAATTGCCAGCGGATGAGCTGATCGAGGTCGGCCTGGCGTCCCGGCAGCTGTTCAAACGGGAGCAACGAGACGCGGGCCACGGAGTCCGGCACGATCAGGGCGGCCCGCCGCGTCGATCGCAGGCCGGCCCGCTCCAACGCGCGGCGCAAGGCGTCGACGACCACGGCCGGCGTCGGGATGTTGTCAGTGGTGAGGCCGGGCACGACCGCGTCGTCGGGCAGCGCCTCGCTGGCGTGCGCCGCGACGACGCTGCCGCCGCCCGATCGACCAAGGCCGACGACGGTCACGCGGCGCGCCGCGATCTCGATCGCGACGGTCGGCGGCGCCGGCGCAAACCACGACGACGAACGCGATCCAGGCGTCATTCGACGAACGTCACCTTGTTGATTTCGCGCAGCGTGCTGACTCCGTTCATCACGAGATCGACGGCGCACTGGCGCAGAAAGGTCATGCCGGAATCGCGTGCCGCGCGCTTGATTTCCGACGTCGGCCGGCGCTCGAGAATCATGTCACGGATGTTATCGGTCAGGTCCATCAGCTCGCAGATCGCCGTCCGGCCCTTGAACCCGGTGCCGCCGCACTCGATGCAGCCGCCGCCTTCGTAGAACACGTGCGTCTGGGCGAGCGCCGGATCCATGGCCGACTCGATCAACAGTTCGCGGCTGATCGTCGCCGGCCGCTTGCAGTGATCGCAGATCCGGCGGACGAGACGCTGCGCCAGCACGCAGTTGAGCGCCGACACGAACTGATACGCCTCGACGCCCATGTTGAGGAAACGGCCGAGCACGTCGATGACGTTGTTGGCGTGCACCGTCGTGAACACGAGATGGCCGGTGAGCGCCGACTGAATCGCGATTTGGGCGGTCTCGGGGTCGCGGATTTCGCCGACCATGATCTTGTCGGGATCGTGGCGCAGGATCGAGCGCAGCCCGCGCGCGAACGTCAGCCCTTTCTTCTCGTTGATCGGGATCTGGGTGATGCCGCGGACCTGGTATTCGACCGGGTCCTCGATGGTGATGATCTTGTCTTCGACCGTCTTGATCTCCGACAGCGCCGCGTAGAGCGTCGTCGTCTTGCCCGAGCCGGTCGGGCCGGTGACCAGCACCATCCCGTAGGGCTCGCGGATGTATTTCCGGAACCGCTTCATCTCGATGTCGGGCCAGCCGAGGATGTCGAGCCGCAGTTCGGTGAACTGCTCGCTCATCGACTCCTTGTCGAGGATGCGGATCACCGCGTCCTCGCCGTGGACGCTCGGCATGATCGAAACGCGGAAGTCGATGGTCTTGCCGCGGACCCGCAGCTTGAAGCGGCCGTCCTGCGGAACGCGCTTCTCGGCGATGTCGAGCTCGGCCATGACCTTGATGCGCGAAATGATCGTCGAGTGATGCCGCTTGTCGATCGACTTCATCGCCGGCTGCAGCACGCCGTCGATGCGGTACTTCACGGCGACGGCGTCGTCCTGGGTTTCGATGTGGATGTCCGAGGCGCGGCGCTGCAGCGCCGTGAACACCATCGAGTCGACCAGCCGGATGACCGGGCTCGCGTCCGAGGTCAGCTTCTCGACGGTCAGGTTCTCGTCGCCGCTTTCGTCTTCGCGCAGGATCTGCATCTGGAAGCCTTCGGTGGCTTCCTCGAGGACGCGCTGCGAGCTCTCGCTCTTCTTGAGGATCGACTGAATCGCCGACGCCGTCCCGACGCAGGCGCGGATCGACGTGCCGAGCTGCAGCTCGACCTCATCGACCGTCCGCATGTCGCTCGGATCCGAGATGACGATCAGCAGCGTCCGGCCCTCGCGCCGGTACGGGACGAATCCGTAGCGCAGCATCAGGTCGGCGGGAATGCTGCGGAACAGCGCGTGATCGATATTGAAGTGCTCGAGGTCGACGAACTCGAGCTGGTAGCGCGTCGCCAGCCGCCGCGCCCGCGCCTCTTCGGCGGCGCGATCGACGGGCGCCCCTTCCGGCTCTGCGGCGTAAAGGGCGTCGGGCGGCGGCGCGGTGGGTTCGGCCATGATTATTGCGTCAACGTCGACAGCTGGAAGAGCGGCATGTAGAGCGACAACAGCAGCCCGGCGATGACCAGGCCCATCACGATCAGCAGCACCGGCTGGATCAGGTTCGAGAAGCGCGTCAAGCTGACTTCGTTTTCCTCGTCGTAGAAGTCGGCGACGCTGTTGAGCATGTCGGCCAGTGCGCCGGTGGACTCGCCGACCTCGACCATTTCGATGGCGACATGCGGAAACATGTGCTGCTCGGCAATCGCGGTGGCGAGGCTGCCGCCCTGCCGCACGTGATTGGCGACGACGTGCAGATTCTCGCCAATCGCCTCGTTGCCGGTGGAGCGGGCGGCGACGTCGAGCGCATTGACCAGGGGAATGCCGCCCTGCAGCAGCGTCGCCAGGGTCCGCGCGATCTGCGCGGTCGCCAGCTTGCGCGCCACCGGGCCGAAGTACGGAATCCGCAGAATCGCGGCGTGGATGCGCTTGCGCTGCGTCGGGTTGCGGAACGACCAGATGCTGAACGCGACCAGGCCGGCGACGACGAACAGGATCAGCCCAGCGCTGCTGATCAGATTGTTCGAGATCGCGACGACGATCCGCGTCGAGAGCGGCAGTTCGTGGCCATGACCGAACTGTTTGTAGAAATCAGCGAACTCGGGCACGACCTGGAAGACGATCAGCCCGACGACCACCATCGACAAGGCGACGAGCACGGCCGGATAGATCAGCGCCGAGATGACGTGCGAACGCACCGCCGCCAGCACTTTGATGTGCTGGACGTAGCGCCGCAGCACGTTTTCGAGGCTGCCGCTTTTTTCACCGGCCATCAGCGACGCGATGTAGACGCCGGAAAAGATCCGCTGCTGGTCGAACGCTTCGGACAGCGCGGTGCCCGATCGGACTTTTTCGTGGATGTCGTCGAGCGTGAGCCGGAACATCGGGTTGGGCACGCGCTTGCGCAGGATGTCGAGGGACTGGACGAGCGGCAAGCCGGCTTTGAGCAGCGTCGCCAACTCCTGGTTGAAGACCAGAAATTCGGCCGTCTTGAGCTTCCGGCGCCGCGGCATCCCCAACCGCACGCCGCCCAGCGACACGCCACCGCCCTGCACCGACAGCAGGTACAGACCCTTTTCCTCGAGCTCGGAGCGCAGGCGCTCTTCGCTCTCGGCGATGTAAGTCGCCTCCGTCACCTGGCCGGTGGGGGTGGCGACGCGGCAACGGAATTCCACGCCGGTTTAGACCTCCAGACCCGTGGTCTTGCTAGATGCTAGCGCCAACGGGACACCGCGTTTAGACCGCGAATTGTAAAAATTGGCCGCACTAGCGCCGAAACTGCGCCATGACGCGCTGCACGTATTGCTGCGTTTCCCGATACGGGGGCACCCCCCCGTAGCGCACCACCGCCGAGGCGCCGGCGTTGTAGGCCGCGACGGCCCGGCTGACGTCGAACCGTTTCAACAGCGACTGCAGATGCCGCATCCCGGCTTCGAGGTTGCCGGCCGGGTCGAACGGATCGCTGAGCCGGTACTCGCGAGCCACGATCGGCATCAGCTGCATCAAGCCCATCGCCCCTTTCGGCGAAATCGCGCGCGGGTCGTAATTCGACTCCGCGCGGATCACCGCGTGCACCAGTTTCGCGTCGATGCCGACCCGCGCCGCGATCTGATCGACGAGGTTGGCCACCGCCTCCGGCGCCATCCGCGGCGCGTTGACCAGCGGCGAGGCCGCCAGGGCCTCGAGCGCCACGGCCCGCGCATACGGGACTTCGTCGGGCAGAAGCTCAGCCACTTCCGACTTGGCGGTACGAATCTCGCCGCCCCCGCGCATCAATAACACCACCGTGTCGCCTTCGTAGCGCGCCGACTCGACGGTCATGATCCGGCCGTTGGCGAGCTTGACGATCTCGGCCCGCGCCGGCGCCGGCACGCACACGATGACCGCAGTGACCGCGGTCAGCAGGACGGCGAGTTGGCGAGACGGGGTGATCATGGTCTTTCCAGGGCCTGGCGCCCAGGGCAAGGTCCTGATCTGTTATCGGGTTTCCACATACGCGTGATAGACCCGGATTCCGAGCTCGCGCGTGTCCGTGCCGCCAGACGGCATCTTGGCGGGTACGAAGGTCTTGTCCAGTTCGATCCTGATCTCCGCCATTTCGCCGCCGCCCAGCGCCGCCGCCGGTATCTCAATCAGGCGGATCGACATGCCCTGGTTGTCAGCCGGGAAGGTCTTCAGCAGCTGGTCACCCGCATAGATCGTGACCTGCTGCGGCTGGCCGGGAAACATGTCGGGACGGGCGTCGTACTCGAGATAGAACGCGACGTTCTTGCGCGGATTGGGAAAGTCGAAGACCGCGACTTTTTGCGTCCACTGCGAGCCGCCGCCGAGATTGGCGTCATCGTACTCGGCCGGATACCAGCCGTTCTTCTTGATGACGAAGATGTTCTCCGCGCCGGTCATGATCGTGAGCGTGCCGACTTTGTATTCGCGTTCCGGCTGGTCACGATCCGCGGCGTCCGGCCCCTGCAGCGGCAGACGATCGTTGTCGCGATGCAGCCCCAGCCACACCGTGGCCTCGCCGACGTAGGGGTAGACGGGCACGAACTTGGTGCGCGTGTACTCGATCGTTTGTCCGGGCTTCCACTGCGACGTCGGGATCGCCGGATCGTGATCGTCGCCCCAGATCAACTGGCCGTCGGCGTTCTTGACGTGAACGAAGACGCGGTAATTCCCCGTCAGCGGCGCGCCAGGCGCGACGACAAAGCGATACGTGAGGTCGACCGGACTGCCCTGCGCCACGCGCGTCCGGTTCGCCTCGAACGAGACCGTCGCGACCGGCGGGGCGCTATCGGCCTTCGAGCACGCCGCCGCGCCGCCCAGGGCCGCGATCGTGACCGCCGCCAGGGTCGCGCGAAAGAAGTTGTTCACGGACCGCGATCGTACTGTATTGCCGCATGCTGTTCAATATGTTAGCCTTGCGGCGTTTTTACCGTCCACATTCCTGATGACTGCAGATGCGCTCGGCATGATTGAAACCCGCGGTCTCATCGGCGCGATCGAAGCCGCCGATGCGATGGTCAAGGCCGCCAACGTGGTCCTCATCGGCAAGGAGTACATCGGGGCGGGCTACGTCACCGTGCTCGCGCGCGGCGACGTCGGCGCGATCAAAGCCGCGACCGATGCCGGAGCCGCGGCGGCGCGGCGCGTCGGCGAGCTGGTCTCGGTTCACGTCATTCCTCGCCCGCACGCCGACGTCGAGCGCGTGCTGCCGAAGGCCGCCACGGCCAAAGGCTAGCGCCGGCCCGGCCTGAACCAGATGGCCACTGCGCCGCCGCCGGTCACCGATCGCGATCTCGCGTCCGTTCAGGAAGCGCGACGGCTGGCGCAACGCGCCAAGCAGGCGGCGCCGGTGCTCGCCGAATTCAGTCAGGAACACATCGATCGCATCGTCGACGCGATGGCGCAGGCGACGCGTCAGTGCGCCGAGGAATTCGCCCGGCTCGCCGTCGAAGAGACCGGCTACGGCGTCGTCGAAGACAAGATCGAAAAGAATCTGTTCGCATCCGATCGCGTCTACGAATTCATCCGGCCGATGAAGACCGTCGGCGTGGTGCGACGCGACGAGGAACGCAAGGTGGTCGAGATCGCCGAGCCGTTCGGGGTCGTCGCGGCGATCGTGCCATCGACCAACCCGACGTCGACCGCGATCTACAAGATCCTGATCTCGCTGAAGGCGCGCTGCCCGATCGTGCTGAGCCCGCACCCGTCGGCCGCGCGGTGCATCACCCGCGTCGCCGAGGTCATGGCGGCCGCGGCGCGCGCCGCCGGCGCCCCGGACGGCGCGATCAACTGGATGACCACGGTCTCGCTTGAAGGCACGCAGGAGTTGATGAAGCAACGCGACGTCGCGGTGATTCTCGCGACCGGCGGCATGGGCCTGGTGCGCGCGGCGTACAGCGCCGGCAAGCCCGCGTACGGCGTCGGCCCGGGCAACGCGCCCTGCTTCATCGAGCGGACCGCCGATCTCGCGAAGGCCGCGAGCGACGTGCTCATCGGCAAGAGTTTCGACAATGGCGTGCTGTGTTCATCGCCGAATTCGGTCGTCGTCGACAGCGCCGTCGCCGACGAAGTGAAGCGGCAGTTCCTCGCCCAGGGCGGCTACTTCCTGACGGCTGCCGAAGCCGACAAGCTGGCGGCCGTGCTGGTGACGCCGCAGCGGCTGCCGAATCCCAAACTGGTCGGCAAGTCGGCAAAGTTCATCGCGCAACAGCTCGGCATCGCTGTGCCGGCCAGCACCAGAGCGTTGATCGCGGAACTGAAAGGCGTCGGCCGCGATTACCCGCTGTCGATCGAGAAGCTTTGCCCGGTCCTCTCGTACTACGTCGTCAACGACTGGCGCGACGGCTGCGAACGCTGCAAGGAGATCCTGCGCTATGGCGGCATGGGTCATACCATGTCGATCCATTCGCGGAACGAGCAGGTCATTCTCGAATTCGGTTTGAAGAAGCCGGCGTTCCGCATCGTCGTCAACACGCCGACCACGCACGGGTCGATCGGGTTGACTACCGGCCTCGATCCGGCGATGACGCTCGGCTGCGGCGGCTGGGGCGGCAACATCACCTCCGACAACATCTCGCCGCGTCATCTGCTGAACATCAAGCGGCTCGCGTACGAAGTGCGGCCGGCAACGCGCCGCGGCGCGGACGCTCCGCCGCTACCCAAAGCGCCCGCGCCGTCGGCGCCGGCGGGCGTCGACGCTGCAACCGTGATGCAGCAAGTCGCGTCTTATCTGTCGACGAAGTCAGGCGCGCCTCCATCCGCGCCAAACGCGGCGGAGCCTAACCAGAGCGTGGCCGCGTTCGTCTGTGAAGACGACGTCAAGGAAGCGATCAAGGCGGGACGCAAGATTGTGATTGGCGAGCGCACGATTGTTACGCCGTCAGCTCGCGATCTAGCCGAAGCGCACCGTGTTTTCGCCCCTGGCGGGTGGCCCAGGAACTAGCGGTACTGCCGCAAACGCAGCCACTTAGCGGTTGACCCGATCGCCTGCGAATGCTACGGTAGGCACCGTCTTTGCAGCCATGAGCACGAGGCCCTAAACAAAGAAGATGAAGTTCCTTCCCCGACTGGCCGTCGTGTCGCTTGCCGGCTACCTCGTCGGGTGTGGGGCGGGTACCAAGCCCGTCGCGGTCCCACAAGCCGCTGTCACCAACTCGCAATTCCCTGCATACCTCTACACGAGTGTCCGCCTCCCGCCACCGCCTCCCGATCCGGTTGCCGATTTCATCGCCTCGATCGAAGAGGCGTTCGCGGCAGGCCAGCAGGAACTGAACGCCGGCCGGCTGGTCGCTGCCCGTGAACACTTTGACGCCGCGGTCGATCGGATGCTCGCGCTGCCAGAGGGCGCGCGCCGCAGCCCGCGCATCGCCACTGAATTCGAGCGGCTGCTCGACCGCATCAGCGCGCTCGAAGTGCTGATGCTGCGCGACGGCGACGGCCTCAACGAGACCAAGTCCGAGCCGGCGGCAATCGACGAACTGCTGAGCGCGGCGATGTTCGAACGGCCGCGTCCGGCGTTGACCACCGAAGAGACGGTGATTGCCGATCTCGCGCGGACGCCGCACGACATCGACATCCCGGTCAACGAGCGCGTGCTGTCGTTCATCGAGTTGTTCCAGGGCCGCCTGCACGAGTTAATGGAAGCCGGCCTCCAGCGCTCGACGCGTTACGTGCCGATGATTCAGACAGTGTTTCGCGAGGAGGGTCTGCCGCTCGATCTGGCGTACGTGCCGCTGGTCGAGAGCGCCTTCAAGCCGAACGCGCTGTCGCGCGTCAGCGCCCGCGGCATGTGGCAGTTCATGCTGCCGACCGCGCAGGAATTCGATCTGCAGTCGAACTGGTTCATCGACGAGCGGTCCGACCCCGAGAAGGCGACCAGGGCCGCCGCCGCCTATCTGAAGTACCTGCGTGATTTCTTCGACGGCGACTGGCACCTGGCCCTGGCCAGCTACAACGCCGGTCAGGGCCGGATTCAGCGAGCGCTGCAGAAATCGAAGCGCGAGGACTTCTGGGAAGTGACCTCGACGTCGCGTTACCTGCCGCGCGAAACGCGCGATTACGTCCCGATGATCCTCGCCGCGATGATCATCGCGAAGAATCCCGGGCTCTACGGCTTCGAAGTCGGCGCCGCCGCCCCGCTCGCCTACGAGACTGTCGCCGTGCCCAACGCGCTCGATCTGAAGTACATCGCCGAGTGGGCCGGCGTCTCCGTGGAAGCGATTCAGGAACTCAACCCCGAACTGCGCCGGACTACGACGCCGATGACACGGCACGAACTGAGAGTGCCCGTCGGCACTGCCGCGCCGATCCTCGCGCAATTGCCGGGAGCCGAGTCGCTCTACGCGTCGTTCAAATTTCACACCGTGCGGCGCGGCGAAACGCTGGCGACGATCGCACGCAAATACAAGATCACGCAAACTGACCTGCGTCAGGCCAACGACATGCGCACGTCGCGCGTCCGCGCGAATCAGAGCTTGATGATCCCGCAGCGTCCGGCCGCCGGCCTGCCGTCGGCGCCCCCGTCGGCGAGAGGCACCTCCGCGAGGACGGCACGTCCGACCGCGGCCACGACGCAGACGACGTATCGCGTCCAGCGCGGCGACACGCTGTCCAGCATCGCCCGCCAGTTCGACATGAGCATCGCGGACCTGAAGAAAATGAATCGCCTGTCGACCGACAAGATCAACATCGGCGACCGGCTGACCGTCCGCAGATAGCAGAATCTGCGATCTCGCAGGTGGCAGTTCCTGCCACCTGGCGCACTCAATTCGCCGATTTACAGAGGATTCGCGATGGCGCGGCGGTTGCTAAGTCGACCGTATGCTCGCACGACTCTCGGCGTCGGCCGTCGTCGGCGTCGACGCGGTTCCGGTGTCCGTTGAAGTCGATGTCTCCCCTGGTCTCCCGGGCATGACGATGGTCGGCCTGCCGGACACGACGGTGCGCGAAAGCCGCGACCGTGTCCGCACGGCGATTCGTAATTCGGGGTTCCCGTACCCGCCGGATCGCATCACCGTCAGCCTGGCGCCGGCCGATGTCCGCAAGGTCGGCGCGGCCTTCGACCTCCCGATCGCGCTGGGCATCCTCGCCGCGGCCGGGCTGCTGCCCCATCGCGAGCAACGGGGCTACACCATCGTCGGGGGGTTGTCGCTCGATGGGTCGATCCCTCCGATGCGCGGGCTGCTGCCGATCGCGGTCGCCGCCAGGCGCGCGTCGGGAGCGTTGCTCTTTCCGGCCACGAATCTCGCCGAAGCCGGCATCGTCGAAGGATTGCGACTTCACCCGGTGGGGACGCTGTTCGAAGCCGCCAGGCTGCTGTGTCAGGAGTCGCCGGCGCCGGCCGAGGCTCCAGCACCGCTGCCGATGGAGACCGAGGCGCTGCTCGACGATCTGGCGGATGTCCGCGGGCAGGCGGCTGGTCGGCGAGCCCTGGAAATCGCTGCGGCCGGCGCACACCACCTGCTGTTCAGCGGCCCGCCGGGCGCCGGCAAGACCATGCTGGCGCGGCGGCTGGGCGGATTGCTGCCGCCGTTGTCGATGGATGAGGCGCTGGCCGTCACGGCGATTCACTCGGTTGCCGGCCACCTCGAAGCCGGTCGCGGCTTGATTCGCAGCCGGCCATTTCGCGCGCCGCATCACACCTGCTCCGACATCGCGCTGGTCGGCGGGGGCAGCGTGCCGCGCCCCGGCGAGCTCAGTCTCGCGCACGGCGGCGTGCTGTTTCTCGACGAGCTGCCGGAGTTCAGCCGCCGCGTGCTCGAGACACTGCGACAACCGCTCGAGCAGGGCACCGTCCACATCGCGCGCGCCGCGCGAGCCGTCACTTTCCCGGCGCAAGTAATGCTGGTCGGCGCGATGAACCCGTGCCCGTGCGGGTACTACGGCCAGGAGGAACGCGCCTGCCGCTGCCCCGCCGGTGAAATCGGCCGCTATCGACGACGCCTCTCAGGACCACTTCGGGATCGCTTCGATCTGGGACTCGAGCTGCCGTCGGTAACCTGGAGCGACATGCGCGGCGCGGCGAGTGGCGAGAGTACCGCGGTCGTGCGGAGCCGGGTGATTGATGCGCGAGCCCGCCAGTTCGTCCGCCAGGGATGCCTGAACGGACGACTCGAAGGGCGCGCGCTGCAGGAGCACTGCGCGCTCGCCGATACCCGAGCGGAGATCCTGCTCGGTCGGGGCGTCACGCGGCTGAAACTGTCGGCGCGCGCGGTCACGCGGGTCCACCGCGTCGCCCGGACTCTGGCCGACCTCGAGGGGGTGGTCCGGCCCGGCCGGACGCACGTGGCAGAGGCCTTGCAGTTCAGACTGCCGGATCGGCAGTTCGAGGCCGAAAATACTGGCCATGACCGAGCTGCTGTGTTACGGTTTTGAGGTTCGGCCCCAGTTCTGGCCGCCCATCTAGAGGGAACGACCGAGATTCATGGCTTCTCCGCGTTACACCGTCTTGATCGCCAACCGAAACACGGGGGCAGTACGGCGACTGACCCTCTCCCGCCGCACTGCGGTCGTGGCGGCGATGTGTCTCGCGTCGGTGCCGCTGTTCATCGGGCTCGGCGCCGGCGGCGCAAGTCCGGTTGAACTCGAGGCGGTGAAGCTCGCGAACGACAGCCTCAAGGTCGAGAACGAAAGCTATCGGGTCGCGACCGGTGAGCTGGCCGAACAGATCTCGACGCTGCAGACGACCCTGTCGCAGCTGAGCGAACAAGCGGAACTCGATCCGGCGGCGCGTCAGGCCCTGGCGAAGTCGGCGGTGGTGCTGAAGTCGCGGGCCGCGGGTGGCGCGGCGATTCCGGTGCCCGCGTCGTCGACGACGGAATCCGCGGAAGGCACGTTCGGTATCCTCAAGAATCTGCTCGGCGCGCTCGAGAATCGTCTCGCCTCGGTGAAGACCAAGGTCGAGACCCAGCAGGCGATCGCGCGCGCGACGCCGTCGATCTGGCCGATCGCGGGTTGGCTCAGCTCGAGCTACGGCAACCGCAAGGATCCGTTCAACGGTGGTCCGGACTTCCACCCCGGTCTCGACATCTCGGCTGATCGCGGCACGCCCGTGCGTGCGACCGCCGATGGCAGCGTCGAATCGGCCGGCTACAACGGTGCGTACGGCAACTCCGTGATGATCGCGCACGGCTACGGCATCGAGACGCGCTTCGGACATTTGTCCGGCTACGCGGTGAGCGTCGGCCAGCAGATTCGTCGCGGTGACGTGATTGGCTATGTCGGCTCGACCGGCCGCGCCACGGCAGCGCACCTCCATTACGAAATCCTGGTCAACGGATCGCCCATCAACCCGCTCCGGCTGCTCGGCAAGCCCTAGGCAGCTATGCGGCCTGCGCCGGTGCGCCACTGCGCCGGTCCGGTCACCTCGTCAACTGATCATGTCCGCACCGCCCGGCCGGCGCGCACCTTGCGTCGAGCGGACGCACGTCGCACAAGCGCGCCGTCGCACAGGCGCACCGTCGCAGAGGCGCACTGCGCACGGCCGTCTGTTACTATTGATGGAATCCCCACGGCGCAAGAGAGGCGGCCGTGCCGCACTCGACGCGCCGGCCCCGGCGGACCCTTCGCATGATCAACACGCTGCTCGCGAAAGTCATCGGCACGCAGAATGATCGAGAACTGAAGAAGCTGCGGCCGACGGTCGCCCGCATCAACGAGCTCGAGCCCACGGTCACGGGCTTGAGTGATGCCGCGTTGCGCGGCAAGACGGCGGACCTGCGCGAGCGGGTCGGCCGCGGTGAAGCGCTCGACGCGGTCTTGCCCGAAGCCTTCGCGATCGTCCGCGAGGCCGGCAAGCGCGTCCTCAACATGCGGCACTTCGACGTGCAGCTCATCGGCGGCATGGTGCTGCACAGCGGCAAGATCGCGGAGATGAAGACCGGCGAGGGCAAGACGCTGGTCGCGACGCTGCCCGCCTATCTCAACGCCCTCGAAGGCAAGGGCGTTCACGTCGTCACCGTCAACGACTACCTGGCGCGACGCGACTCCGAGTGGATGGGCAAGATTTACCGCTACCTCGGGCTCTCCGTCGGCGTCATCCAGCACGAGCTCAACGACGCCGAACGCCAGGTCGCCTACGGCTCGGACATCACCTACGGGACCAACAACGAGTTCGGCTTCGATTACCTGCGCGACAACATGAAGTTCGAGCTCGCGCATTTCGTGCAGCGCGGACATCACTTCGCGATCGTCGACGAAGTCGACAGCATCCTGATCGACGAGGCGCGGACGCCGTTGATTATTTCCGGTCCGGCGGAAGAGTCGACCGACCTCTATTACGAAGTCGATCGCATCATTCCGAAGCTGGCGCCCGGCGCCGTGACCCAGGGCAACGTCCGCGCCGAAGACCGCGAGCAGCTCGAGACCACGGGCGACTTCCTGGTCGACGAAAAGCACAAGACCGTCCAGCTGACCGAGACCGGCATGGCCAAGGCCGAGAAGATGCTCGCGCATCGCCTGGTGCCGAACTCGGGCGGCCTCTACGACCCCGTGAACATGCCGCTGCTCCATCACGTCCAGCAGGGCCTGCGCGCGCATTCGCTGTTCAAGCTCGACGTCGATTACATGATCAAGGACGGCCAGGTCGTGATCGTCGACGAGTTCACCGGCCGGCTGATGCCGGGACGCCGGTGGAGCGACGGGCTGCACCAGGCCGTCGAAGCCAAGGAGAAGGTCAAGATCGAGCGCGAGAACCAGACGCTGGCGACGATCACCTTCCAGAACTACTTCCGGAAGTACAAAAAGCTCTCCGGCATGACCGGCACGGCCGAGACCGAGGCGGTCGAGTTCGACAAGATCTACAAGCTCGAAGTCATCGTCGCGCCGCCGAACCGGCCGCTGGCGCGCAAGGAAGAACCCGACAGCGTCTATCGCACCGATCGCGAAAAGAGTGAAGCAATCATCAACGACATCGTCGAGAAGCAGAAGGTCGGGCGGCCGACGCTGGTCGGCACCGTGTCGATTGAGAAATCAGAACGGCTGAGCGGGCTGCTCAAGCGGCGCGGCGTCAAGCACGTCGTCCTCAACGCCAAGTACCACGCGCAGGAAGCCGAGATCGTCGCCCAGGCCGGACGTCAGGACGCGGTGACGATCGCCACCAACATGGCCGGGCGCGGCACCGACATCCTGCTCGGCGGCAACGCCGAGTTCATGGCCCGGCAGCAGTGCCTCGCCGATCAGGTCGCCGAGCGGCTGCCGAAGGGCCAGGAGAAGTTCGTCGACGACGATGAGTTCGTCTATTTCTACCACCTGGAGAGCTTCTATCGGGTGCCGCGGCGGAAGTACGAAGAGATCTTCGGCGCGCTCAAGGCTGAAACCGATCGCGCGCACGATCACGTCGTCAACATCGGCGGATTGCACATCATCGGCACCGAACGGCACGAGGCACGGCGAATCGACAACCAGCTGCGCGGCCGCGCCGGCCGCCAGGGCGACCCGGGATCGTCGCGGTTCTACCTCTCGCTCGAAGACGACCTGATGCGCATCTTCGGTTCCGACCGCATCGCCGGATTGATGCAGCGCCTCGGCATGGAAGAAGGCGTCCCGATCGAGCACGGAATGGTGACCAAGGCCATCGAGCGCGCGCAGAAACAGGTCGAGGCGCAGAACTTCGCCACTCGCAAACATCTGCTCGAGTACGACGACGTCATGAACAAGCAGCGCGAGAACATCTACACGCTGCGCCGCAGCATCCTCGACGGCACGATCAAGCTCAACGACGAGGAGGACACCGACACCCGCGGCTACGTGATGGCGATCGGCGAGGAGCTGGTGGAAGGGCTGGTCGAAACCCACGCGCCGAAGACTCAGCCGCCGCAGGAGTGGGATCTGGGCGCGCTCGCCACCGCCGCTGCTGATCTGTTCGGCATCGAGGTCGAGGAGTTCGAGAAGCTCGAGCTCGCCGAGAAGACCCCCGACGAGATGATCGATGCGATCTTCGGCGTCGCCACCGCTGCCTATGAAGCGAAAGAGAAGCTGCTGCCGACCGACGGGGCGTCGATCCTCCGCCGCGTCGAGCGCGACTTCATGCTGCAGATCGTCGACGCGCAATGGAAGGATCACCTCTACAGCCTCGATCATCTGAAAGACGGCATCGGCCTGCGCGGCTACGGCCAGCGCGATCCGCTCGTCGAGTACAAGAAAGAAAGCTTCGCGTTGTTCCAGGCGATGAAAGAGCGGGTTGACGAGGAAATGGTCCGCTACCTGTGGCGGCTGCGGCCGGTCATCCAGGAGGGCGGCGACGGCCAGGCCGCTCCCCCGCCGGCGCCGATGCCGCCGCAACGCCGGCCGCCGCCGATGACGCTCACCGGCGGCTCGAGCGCCGCGGCGTCGGCTCAGCCGCCGCGCGGTGCGAGCGGGCCGCCCCGCCCGGCGCGAGTCGGCGGCGACGACGCCCCGATTACGCAGGTCCGCCGCGACGAGCCGAAACTGGGCCGCAACGATCCCTGCTGGTGCGGCAGCGGCAAGAAGTTCAAGAAATGCCACGGAGCGTAGAGGTGCGATGACTGAGAAACTGGGGGCCGCGACGCAGGTGGCGGCCGGATTGTCCGAGGCCCTGACGTTCGATGACATCCTGCTCGTGCCCCGGCACTCGCAGATCCTTCCCAGCCAGGTTGACGTCGGTTCGCGCCTGACCCGGCGCATCCGCCTCAACGTCCCGATTCTCAGCGCCGCGATGGACACGGTCACCGAGAGCCGGCTCGCCATCGCCATGGCGCAGCAAGGCGGGCTCGGCGTCATTCACAAGAACCTCAGCGTCGAGGAACAGGCCTCGGAAGTCGACCGGGTCAAGCGCTCGGAGAGCGGCATGATCGTCAACCCGATCACGTTGTCGCCGACGCACAAAATCTACGAAGCGCTCGAGCTGATGAAGAAGTACCGGATCAGCGGCGTGCCGATCACCGAAGACGGCGACAAAGAAGGCAAGCTGGTCGGCATTCTGACCAACCGCGATTTGCGATTCGAGACCCGCACGGATCGGCCGATCGCTGAAATCATGACGCGCGAGCATCTGGTCACCGTGCCGGTCGGCACGAGGCTCGATCAGGCGCGCGAGATGTTTCACCGCCACAAAGTCGAGAAACTGCTGGTCGTCGACAAACAGTTTCACCTGCGCGGGTTGATCACCGTCAAAGACATCCAGAAGCTGGTCAAGTACCCGAACGCGTGCAAGGACGGGCTCGGCCGGCTGCGCGTCGGCGCCGCCATCGGCGTCAGCAAGGACACGCTCGAACGGGCCGCGGCGCTGGTCGCCGCGCATGTCGATGTGCTCGTGATCGACACCGCGCATGGCCACTCGCAGGGCGTCCTCGACATGGTCGCGAACGTCCGTGAGCGCCATCAGGACGTCGACATCGTCGCCGGGAACGTCGCCACCGCCGGCGCGACGCAGGCGCTGATCGATCGCGGCGTCGACGCCGTCAAGGTCGGCATCGGCGCCGGCTCGATTTGCACGACGCGGGTCGTTGCCGGCATTGGCGTGCCGATGATTACGGCAATCGCCGAGTGCGCCCGCGCCGCCGCCCACACGGACGTGCCGATCATCGCCGACGGCGGCATTCGCTACTCGGGCGACATCACCAAGGCGATCGCGGTCGGCGCCAGTTCGGCGATGGTCGGCAGCCTCTTCGCCGGCACCGACGAAAGTCCGGGCGAGATCATTCTGTATCAGGGGCGCAGCTTCAAGGAGTACCGCGGCATGGGATCGCTGGGCGCGATGCGCCGCGGCAGCCGCGACCGGTACTTCCAGGACGAATTCGACATCGAAAGCGGCGACGGCACCGAGAAGCTCGTGCCGGAAGGCATCGAAGGGCGCGTCGCTCACAAGGGCTCGGTCGCGGCGATGATCCACCAGCTGGTCGGCGGGCTGCGCGCCGGGATGGGCTACTGCGGCTGCGGCGACGTGCCGACCTTGCAGCGCGACGCGCAGCTGATTCGCGTGACCTCAGCCGGCGTGCGCGAAGGGCACGTGCACGACGTCATCATCACCAAGGAAGCGCCGAATTACCGGGTCGAACAGCGGTAGGAAAAAGCCGTCGGGTGGCTTTTTACGCTTT
>DASUGM010000212.1:0-10484 GCA_036274055.1 Vicinamibacterales bacterium
AGCAACTCGACCTGCACGCGCGCGTCATTGAAGCACGCGCCGCCGGCGATGTCGGTCAGCGCATCCGGCACCAGCGCATTCGCGGTCGCGCCGTTGAACGTGCTGCGATTCCACAGGCCCTTGGCCAGCGAGACGGTGCCCGGCCGGATCTCCGGCGACACCGTGGCTTCGACGTGCACTTCGCCCAGCTCGTTGAAGATCCGGACCGGGTCGCCGTCGCCGATGTTGCGCGGGTGCGCGTCCTCAGGATTGATCTTCATGCGGGCGATGCCCGGGCGCAGTTCGCCGAGCGTTGACGAGACCGTGTGCGTGCTCGCTGGCGAGATCAGGGCCAGCGGGAAGGTCGCGGTCGCCGGATCGGCGGCGAACTGATACAGGCCGTGGCTGGCGTCGAGGCCGGCGGGGAAGAGATGCGCCTTGCCATCGGCAGTCGGCGGCATCACGTCGACGAACTGAATCGGCCGGCCGCCGCCGGGAATCGGCGCCGGCGCGCCGTCGAGGATCGCCGCCGCGGCCGCGGGCGGCAGCTTTGCCGCGACCTCCATCAACGATCCGGTTTCGCCGAGCTCGTCGTCGGCCTCGCTGAGGCCGAGGCGCACGCCCAGGTCGTGAAACACTTCCTGATTCGGGCGCGCTTCGCCGATCGGCTGAATCACCGGCTGCGTCAGCATCAGGTGATAGGCGCCATACCCCTTCGAGACGTCGTAATGCTCGAAGAACGTCGTCGCCGGCAGCACGACGTCGGCGAAGTCGCAGGTGTCGGTCATCATCTGCTCGAACACGACGGTGAACAGGTTCTCGCGCTCGAGCCCGGCGCGGACCCGATTTTGATCCGGCATCGTCGACAGCGGATTGCAGTTGTAGACGAACAACATCGACACCGGCGGATCGACGTACTCGGTCAGCGCCCGGCCGAGCTGATTCATGTTGATGACGCGCGCACGCGCGTGCGGGACGCCGACGAGCGCGTCCGCGGTGATGCCGTAGGCCGCGGAGTTGCTCAGCGTGTAGCCGCCGCCGCGGACGCCGAATTTTCCGCCGACCGCCGGGAGCGCCAGAATCGCGAGCGTCGCCGAACCGCCGTTGCGATTGCGTTCCTGCCCCCATCCGCAGCGAATCACGGCCGGCGACGTTGTCCCGTACCACTCGGCGAGGGTCGCGATCGCGCTGGCCTCGACGCCGGCGACGCCGGCGGCCAGTTCGAAGGTCCATGGCTCGGCCGCGGCGCGCAGCTCGGCGACGCCATCGGCATGGGCCGCGAGGAACGACTCGTCGGCCCAGCCGCGCGCGAACAGCTCGCGGATCATCGACAGCGCCACCGGCAGATCCGCGCCCGGGCGCACCGGCAGGTGCAAATCCGCATGGCGCGCGAGCGGCGTCCGGCGCGGATCGATGACGACGAGCCGGGCGCCATTTTTCTGCGCCTTCTTGATGTGTGAGACCAGGTGGATGCCCGTGGCCGCGGGGTTGCAGCCCCAAACGATGATCAATCGGGCGTGCTCGAAGTCGGGGTAGGCGACGCCGGCCATTTTTCCATACATCGCCGTGGCCGCGGCGCTGGTCGGCGCCGCGCAGACGGTCCGCGCCAGGCGTGACGCGCCGAAACGGCGGAACAGCCGGGCGTCCTCGAGTTCGTTGGTCAGGATGCCGTTCGAGCCGCCGTAGTAGAAGGGCAGTACCGATTCGGCGCCGTCGCGATCGCGCGCGCCGATCATCTTCTCGGCGATCAGGTCGAGCGCCTCATCCCAGGTCACGCGCTGGAAATCGGCGCGGCCTTTGACGCCTTTGCGCACCAGCGGATGGAGGACGCGCTCCTGGTGATAGACGCGGCGATCGAAGCGCCGGACCTTGCCGCAGATGTAGCCGTCAGTCGACGGCGCGACGTGACTGCCGTCGATCTTCGTGATCTTGCCGCGGTCGACGGTGACCGCAAGGCTGCAGGCGTCGGGGCAGTCGAGCGGACAGGCGGTCTGGGCGGTGAACCGCGCTCCGGATTTCGGCGGCGCGACGGACGTGTCGGACATGACTCAGTGTAAGCGTACAATGGCGCCTTCAGTCATCACACTCCCGGAGGAGCCATGGCGAGTTTTCAGAACCGCGTGATTGGAGCACTGACTCTGCAGGCATCCACGTACGAAGAGGTCGAAAACGACGCCTCGGCGACTTCCCAGGCGGCGATCATCGTGGTCGCGGCCGCGGTGCTCGGCTCGCTCGGGAGCCTGCTCTACGGCTTCGGCATGGGCATCATCCTCGGACCGATCTTCGCGCTGATCGGCTGGGTGATTGGATCGTTCGTCGTCATGTTCGTCGGGACCAAGCTCCTGCCGGGCAAGAACACCAGCGCCGACCTCGGTCAGATGTTGCGGGTCGTCGGCTTCGCGCAGTCGCCGGCGTTGTTCAATCTGTTTTCGATCATTCCCATCCTCGGCTTCCTGGTGCTGTTCGTGACCTGGATCTGGGGCCTGGTGACAATGGTGATTGGCGTCAAAGCCGCGCTCGACTACGACGACACGATGAAAGCCGTGATCGTCTGCCTCATCGCCTGGGCGATCATGTTCGTCTGCGCGCTGATCGCCGCGATTGTCGGCGGCGGCGCCGCGATGATGACCGGCGCGATGCTCAACCGCTAACGCGCGATGCCCGGCGCGACGCGCCCGAAAGTCGTCATCGTCGGCGGCGGTTTCGGTGGCCTCAATGCCGCGAAGACGTTGCGGGATGCGCCGGTCGATGTGCTGCTCATCGACCGGCGCAATCACCATGTCTTCCAGCCGCTCCTGTATCAGGTGGCGACGGCGGGGCTGTCGCCGGGCGACATCGCCTCGCCGATCCGCTGGATCCTGCGACGGCATCGCAACCTGCGGGTGTGGCTCGGCGAAGTGACGAAAATCGATGTCGATCACAAGATCGTGCACCTGTCCGACGCCGATGCTCCCTACGACTACCTGATCCTCGCGCCCGGTGCGACACATTCGTATTTCGGGCACGATGAGTGGCAGGCGCTTGCCCCAGGATTAAAGACTCTCGAAGATGCGCTCGATATTCGACGTAGGGTTCTGCTCGCGTTCGAGCAGGCAGAACGCGAGAAGGATCGTGCGGTTCAACGCCGGCTACTCACGTTCGTCGTCGTCGGCGGCGGACCGACGGGAGTCGAGCTGGCGGGCGCGCTCGCGGAAATCTCGCGGCACGCGCTGGCCAACGACTTCCGCGCCATCGCTCCGGAATCGGCGCGCATCATTCTCGTCGAGGGCGGCCCGAAACTGCTGGCCGCTTATCCCGAACCGTTGTCGGACTTCTCGCGCCGCGCGCTGGAAAAACTCGGCGTCGCGGTGTGGACGGGCAGCGCCGTCACGGCCGTCAGCGAAGGGCAGGTGCACGTCGGCGCCGAGACGATCGAGGCGGGAACGATCTTGTGGGCGGCGGGCGTGGCCGCCTCGCCGCTGGGGCAGTCGCTGGGTGCGCCGCTCGATCGCACCGGGCGCGTGCTGATCAACGAGGACCTCACCATTCCGGGGCATCCCGAAGTGGCGGTCGTCGGCGATCTCGGGGCATTGAAGGGCCGGGATGGCAAATGGTTGCCGGGCGTCGCGCAGGTGGCCATCCAGGGCGGGGTGCATGCGGCCCGCAACGTCGTGCGAATGGCGGCGGGGAATCCGCCGGCGCCGTTCGTCTACAGGAACCTGGGGAATCTGGCGACGATCGGCCGTCATTCCGCGGTCGCCGACCTGCCACTGGTCCAGATGAAGGGGTACTTCGCGTGGTGGTTCTGGCTGTTCGTGCACGTCTTCAACCTGATCGGGTTTCGCAACCGTCTCACCGTGATGACGGAGTGGGCATTCTCGTACGCGACCTATCAGCGCGCGGTGCGGCTGATTACCGGAACTGACCAATGGCGAAAACCAAGCTAGCCGCATCCGAGCCGGTCTTCGGCTGGATCATTCTCGGCCTGTTCGCCGCGGCGCTGTTCTTCGTGCCGATGCCGCAGTGGGCGATCGAGCAGTACTACTCGCGCGATACGTATCCGTGGCTCCAGAACTGGATGACGACGGTCAGCAACGTGCTGCCGATCGCGGTCCTCGACCTGTTGATCGCCGCCGTCGGCCTGCTCGTGTTGTTCCGGGTGCTGCGCCTGCTCTCGGCGCTGTTCACCCGCGGGATCATCGATACGATCTGGGAATCGATCCGTCGTGTGATCCGCGGCGTGGCGTTCGTCGCCATCCTGTTCATGTGGACGTGGGGCTGCAACTACCGGCGCCAGCCGCTCGAGCAGGGGCTGCCGGGCGGAACGGCGGTGCGGCCGAGCGTCGAGTCGTTGACCGCCGCGGTGTCAGACGCCAATGCGCTGGCGAGCGCGCTGCGCCCCCGAGTGATGGCGGTGGCCGAGATCAGCTTCGCCCAGACCGCGGCATCGCTGGCCGAGCCGATGGATCAGGCGCTCGTCGCCCTCAATCAGCCGAAGCTGATGAAGCCGGGCCGGCCGAAATTTTCGGTGCTGCTGACGCCGTTCTTCACCTGGGCCGGCGTCAACGGCATGGTCAACCCGTTCCTGCTCGAGTCGATCCTCCATCCCGATCTGCTGCCGTTCGAGCGACCGTTCGTGATGGCGCACGAATGGGCGCACCTTGCCGGCCATGCCGACGAAGCCGAAGCCAGCGCGATCGGCTGGCTGGCCTGCATGCGCGGCACCGCGCCGCTGGTCTACAGCGCGAATCTGTATCTCATCATGGAGGCGGGCGGCGCCTTGCCGCCCGACGACCGCCGCAAGGCCCTGGCCGGACTGGACACCGGCGTCCGGACCGATCTCAACGCCATCGCCCAACGCCGCGAGAAAGAGGATCCGCGCGTGCAGAAGGTCGCGTCGCGCGTCTACGACGAGTACCTGCGCGCCAACCGCGTCGCCGACGGCACGGCCAGCTACAGCCGCGCGCTGCGGCTGATCCTGTCGCCGCCGCTGCGCGACGCGCTCAGCTCAGCGCACAAGAAAAACCAGGGGCGATAGCCGATCGAGCGATCGAGCCATGGCAGAGCATCGCGCGATCGGGCCGTCGGGCCAAGGTTGAGATGCGAACTCAACACCACGGCACGCCCAGCGCCGCGGCGACGCGGACCGCCGAACGCAGCCCGTCTTCGTGGCAGCCGTCGAACCAATGAGCGCCGCAGAAATGGACGCGGTCGCGGCCGCTGATCTCGTCCCATCTCGCCTGGGCGCCGATTGCGGCACGCGTGTAGAGCGGGTGCGTGTACACCATTCGTCTCAACACGTGAAACGGCTCGATCCCGCCGGGCGGGTTGAGCGTCACGCAGTAGTCGCCGCGCGCGTCGAGCCGCTGCAGGCGATTGAGATGGTAGGTCACGGTCGCGCCGCCATGGCCCGGCACGCCGAGCGTGTAATTCCACGCGGCGCGCGCGGCCGGCCGACGTGGCAGCCAGCGGCTGTCGGTGTGGAGCCAGGCTTCGTTGGTCGAGGTCTCGAAGGCACCGAGGACATCGCGTTCGAGCGGTGAGGCGTCGGCGAGGATCGGGAGCACTTCGTCGCCGTGACAGGCAAACACGACAGCATCCGCGTGCACCTCGCCGTCGTCGAGCGTCAGGACAACGCCGGCGCCGTCCGTGCCGCGGGTGACGCGGCGGACCGGGGCGGACGTTCGCGCCGTGATCCGGGGCGGCGCCAGCAGTCTGGAAACATAGGTGGCGCTGCCGCCGCGGACGATCTTCCACGTCGGCCGAGCGAGCGCACGGCCGACGCCGATCCGCGCGAGGAATTGCACGAGCGTGATCGCCGGGAACGACAGAATGTCGCGCGGCGACGCCGACCAGATTGCGGCGGCGAGTGGGACGAGAAAGCGATCGACGACTTCGCCGGACAGTTGATGACGGTCGAGGAACTCTTCGAGCGTGAGCTCGCGCGCCCTGGCACGCTCGTCACCAGCCAACTGCCGGGCGGCGCGATTGAACCGGATGATGTCGCGCAGCAGCCGGTAGTGGCCGGGGCGGACGAGGTTGCGGCGATCGGCGAACAGCCCGTTGACTCCGCGCGTGCTGTACTCGAAACCGGTGCGCCGGCAGGTGACGCCAAACGACATCTCGGTGTCCGATCGTGCGACGCCGAGTTCGTCGAACAGCCGGATCAGGTTCGGGTACGCGCGGTCGTTGTGGACGAGGAAGCCGGTGTCGAGCGCGAGACGGCCGTCGGCGGTTTCGAGATCGTGCGTATGGGTGTGGCCGCCAAAGCGCGGCTCACGTTCGAAGAGCCGCACGTCGTAGCGCCGCGCCAGCAGCCACGCGGCCGCCAGTCCGGCGATACCGCTGCCGACGATCGCTAGCCTTTGAACGGCCGGAGTTCCCGCGTGATCCCGACCCACGAGAGCGCGTGCAGCACGTAGTAGGTGATGTCCACCTGCCACCAGCGCACGCCCTGACGGACGCTCGACATGTAGTGATGGTGGTTGTTGTGCCAGCCTTCGCCGAGCGTGACGATCGCGAGCCAGAAGTTGTTACGGCTCTCGTCGGGCGTCGGGTAGGTGCGCGTGCCCCAGATGTGCGCGAGCGAGTTGATCAGGAACGTGCCGTGGTAGAGCAGCACGGTGGCGACCAGGAAGCCGTAGATGAACGCCGCCGGTCCGAACAGGAAGTAGATGCCGGCCCCGTAGATCACCGGCGGAAGCAGGTGGTACTTGTCGAGCCAGCGCAGTTCCGGGAAGCGGCTGAAATCAGCGATCCGGTTCGGATCGTAGTCGTCGTACTCGTCGGAAAGAATCCAGCCGAGGTGCGACCACCAGAAGCCCTCGTGCACCGGCGAGTGAATGTCTTCGTGGCGGTCGGAATACAGGTGGTGATCGCGATGATGCGCCGCCCACCAGAGCGCGCCCTTCTGCGCCGAGGTCTGCGCGAGGAACGCCAGGCAGAACTGCCAGAAGCGGCTCAGACGATACGAGCGATGACTGAAGTAGCGGTGATAGCCCCCGGTGACGCCAAACATCCGCACGAAGTACGAGCCGGCGACCCAGGCCAGCAGGCCCCACGAGAACGGCACGGTGAACACGAGCAGCACCGAGGCGTGCAGGAGCAGAAACGGAAGCATGGTGCCGAGGTCGTAGTGCTTGCGCTTGAGGGCAATTTCAGTCATTCAAAACGAGTCCTGGAATTCACTGGACGGCAGTGCGATGAGCGAGGGATGACGAGGCAAAGGGACACATCAGTTTAGCATTGCCGGCGAATCCGCGCGAATACCTGTTTATCGGCATTTGGGCCGCGGCCTTGACCCTGATTAACCTTTTCGCTGCCTCTTCGTATTTGAAAAGTAATGGCGGATCTGACCTACGCGCTGCGAATGCTGATCAAGCGGCCGGGCACGACCATTCTGGCGATCAGCGCGCTCGCGCTGGGCATCGGCCTCACGGCGACGATGTTCAGCATCGTCCAGGGCGTGATTCTCCGCGGCCTGCCGTTCGACGAGTCCGAGAAAATTCTCTACGTCGGCCGGGTCAACACGACGCAGCCCGGCCGGCCTGGCTCGACCTCCCTGCACGACTTCATCGACTGGCGCACGTCGCAGACCTCCTTCGACCAGCTCGGGGTGTTCACGCAGACCACGCGGGTGGTCACCGGCGGGCTCGCGCCGGAGCGCTATCGCGGCGCGCTGGTGACGCCGAACGCGTTTCGCATTCTCCGGGTGGCGCCGGTCCTCGGACGCGACTTCGTCGAGGCCGACAGCGCCCCCGGCGCGCCGCAAGTGGTCCTGCTGAGCTACCGCGTCTGGCAGTCGCAGTTCGAGGGCCGTCCCTCGGTGATCAACGAGACGGTGCGCGTCAACGGCCTGCCGACGACGATCATCGGCGTGATGCCGGAGAAGTTCGGCTTTCCCGAGACGCAGGACTTCTGGCAGCCGCTCGAGTTGAAGCTGGCGCCAAAGCGCGGCGAAGGCACGTTCGTCAACGTGATCGGCCGGCTCAAACCCGGAGTCTCGCTCGAGCGCGCGCAGACGGAGTTCGGCGCCATCGCGAAGAACCTGGCGACGCAGTACAAGGAGAACGAGAATCAGGGCGTGCAGATCATCAGGCTGATCGATCGCTTCATCCCCGGCGAGATCTACACGACGCTGATGTCGATGCTCGGCGCGGTGTTCGGCGTGATGCTGATCGCGTGCGCGAACGTCACCAACCTGCAACTGGCGCGCGCGGCCGAGCGCACCAAGGAAGTGGCGTTGCGGACGACGCTGGGCGCCAGTCGCGGCCGCATCATCCGGCAGATGCTCGTTGAAGGCGTGTTGCTGGCGGGCGCGGGCGCCTTGATCGGGCTCGGGATCGCGCAAGTCGGCGTCGGCTTCTTCAACCGATCGATCGTCGACACCAATCCGCCGTTCTTCATCGACATCCGCATCGACTGGGTGGTGCTCGCGTTCGCGATGGCGCTCACCGGCGTCGCGGCGATCGTCTCGAGTCTGCTGCCGGCGCTGCGGGCGACCAAGCTCAACCTCAACACCGTGCTCAAGGACGAAGGCCGTGCCAACACCGGCATCAGCATGGGCCGTTTCAGCCGCTGGCTGGTGGTCGCCGAAGTCCTGCTGTCGTGCGTGCTGCTCGTCGTCTCCGGGATGATGATCAAGAGCATCGTCCTCAGCGGCCGGGTCACGTATCCGTTCGCCGCGGGCGAGATCTTGGTCGCCGGCCTCAATCTCGACGCCAAGAAATACCCGACCGATTCGGATCTCATCCAGCTCTACGACCGGATCGAACCGCGTCTGCGGGCGGTGCCGGGGATCCGCGCGCTGGCGCTCACGACCGGCGCGCCGGGCGCGTCCGGCGGCGCCACCTTCGGCGTTGAGGGCCGGGTCTACGAATCCGAGAAGGCGTATCCGAACGCGGGACGCATGTCGGTGACCCCGGGTTTCTTCGACGTCGTGCGCTCGAGCCCGACGCGCGGCCGGCTGCTGAAGCCGACGGACGTGGCCGGCACCGATCGCGTGGCGGTGATCGACGACGTGTTCGTGGCCCGGCACTTTCCGAATGAGGATCCGATTGGCCGACGCATTCGCTTCGGTACGAAGGATGAGAATCCGTGGATTACGATCGTCGGCGTCATTCCGTCGCTCGCCGCGATCGAGCGCCGCGAAGCCGGCGCGGAGACGATCTACCTCCCGCTCGCGCAGAATCCCACCAATGGTCCGACCCTGCTCGCGGCCTCGACCGGCGATCCGCTGCAGCTGACCTCGCCGGTGCGGCGGGCGGTGCTCGAGATCGATCCGGACACGCCGTTGTCGCAGCCGAACTCGCTCGCCGCCAACTACGCGCGCAACGGCTGGCGCTTTCGCGTCTTCGGCGGTCTGTTCCTCTCGTTCGGCATTGCCGCCCTGCTGCTGGCCTCGGCGGGCCTCTACGGCGTGATGTCGTTTGGCGTGCGGCGGCGGACGCAGGAAATCGGCGTGCGCATGGCGCTGGGCGCGACCCGCAAGGCCGTCGTCTCGATGATCCTGTGGCAGGGGATTTGGCGCGTCGGCCTTGGGATCATGCTCGGCCTGCTGCCGGCGTGGGGCCTCGCCAATCTGATGACGGCCCTGTTCTACAACACCGTCACGCCGACCGACGTGACGTCGTACGCCGTGACCGTGGTCGTGCTGGGCCTGTCCGGCTTCTGCGCCTCGGTGGTCCCGGCGCTGCGCGCCGCGTCAGTGGACCCGCTGGTGGCGCTGCGGAACTAAAAAAGGGACCGGGTCGCTTTTTACGTAAACCGTAAAAAGCGACCCGGTCCTTTTTTTAGGCACGGCCTTTGTATTGGCCAAGGTCGTGCCACGACGCCGCCAACTCGGAGCTGCAGGTTTCGTCTACCACGTCATGAATCGCGGCGTGCGCCGTCTGCGGCTGTTCGAGGGTCGTGACGACTACGAACTGTTCGTTCGCTATCTCATTCGGGCCCTCGACCGCGAGCCGATCCGGCTCTACGCTTTCTGTGTGATGCCGAATCATTTTCACCTCGTCGTTGGGCCGGAACGAGACGGCCAGCTCGCGCATTTCATGAAGATCCTGACAGGCTCGCACAGCCAGGCTTGGCACCGAATGCACCAAGCCGCGGGAGGCGGCGCGCTCTATCGAGGGCGCTATCACGCCTGCCCGGTGCAGACTGACGTTCACTTTCTGACCGTGTGCCGATACGTCGAGCGCAATGCGCTTCGGGCGGGACTCGTCGCGAGGGCCGAAGACTGGCCATGGGGCAGCGCCGCGGCCGATCGTAAGAATTGCGATCCGGTCCGCTTGTCGACCTGGCCAATTATGCAACCTGCGGGATGGCGCTCGATCCTGAACAGCACCGAGACGGCGGCTGACGCGACTGAAATCAGGCGCTGCACCTCCCGCGGCCTACCGCTGGGTGATCGGGATTGGCAGGCCCTGGCGGTGCGCGATCTCGCGTTGCAGTCAAAGATCCGCGGGCGAGGCAGGCCTCGGGCCGAAACCGAAAAAGGGACCGGGTCGCTTTTTACGTAAACCGTAAAA
>DASUGM010000213.1:0-5801 GCA_036274055.1 Vicinamibacterales bacterium
AGGCCGAGGCCGGTGCCGCGTGAGCGCGTCGTGAAGAACGGCTCGAACAGGTGCGCGCGCGCCTCGGGCGCGATGCCCGGGCCGTCGTCGACGATGCGCAGCTCGTGCCAGCCGTCGGCGGTGCTCGTCGAAATCTTCAACTCGCCGCGGCCCTGCATCGCCTGTGCGCCGTTGAGCAGCAGGTTCAGCAGCGCCAGCTTCAACTGCGCGGAATCCGCGGAGACGACGGTCTCGGTCGGGTCGATGCGGACGCCGAGGCCCGAGAGCGACGGGTCCTGCTTCAGCAGTGAAACGGTATCTTCGACGACGCCCGCGACCTGCACCGGCGCCAGCGTCGGCGGCTTCGGCCGCGCGAACACCAGCATGTCCTGGACGATGTCGTTGAGCTCGTCGATCCGGGTGACGACTTCGTTGGCAATCCGATGCTCGGCACTGCCAGGCCCCAGCCGGCGGGCGATCACCTGCATCGCGCCCTTGATGCCGGCCAGCGGGTTGCGCACTTCGTGGGCGACCACCGCCGCCATTTTGCCGAGGTGCGCCAGTGCTTCCTGATCGCGGAGCGCGGTCTCGGCGGCCGCTCGCTGGGCCTCGCTTTCGCGATGGCGCGAGACGACGAACGCCGCCAGCCACAGGGTCACGCAAATCACGGTCCGGCTGAAGATCATTGCGTCGACGCTCACCGGCGGAGGCCGCAGGAGCATGGTGAGGCAAAGCAGGACCGTTGCTTCCGCCGCCATGTAGTAGGCGGCGCGAAGGCCCGGCGAAAAAATCGCCAGCAGGACCGTCAGCAGATAGGTCGCGTTCACCGAATATCCCGGGCTCAGCTGCAAGCTCGCCACAAAGATGGCGATATTGACCAGCGTGCCCATCGCGACAAAATGCCGGGTGAGGCGGCTCATGAAATGACTCGGGTTCGTAAGGCTTGACTATACTCGGACTCACCGATGTCCGCGCGATCCGTGCTCATCGTCGACGATGAGCCTTTGATTCGCTGGTCGCTGGCCGAGCGCCTCCGCGGCGACGGCCACGTCGCCGTCGAGGCGGGCAACGCCGCCGAGGCGATGGAGCACGCCGAGCACGGCGTCGATCTCGTCATCCTCGACTACCGCCTCCCCGACGGCGACGGTCTCGACGTGCTGCGACGGCTGCGCGACTTCGATCCGGACACGCTGGTGATCATGCTGTCGGCCCATCGCCAGGTCGAGATCGTCGTCGAGGCCATGCGCCTCGGCGCGTTCGACTACGCGACCAAGCCGTTCGATCTCGAGGACATCTCGGTGCGGGTCGCGCGCGCGCTCGACACCACCCGCTTGCGCCGTGAACTGCGCACGCTGCGCGACGCGCTGGCCCGGCCGTTCGGCCTCGGATCGATCATCGGCGAGTCGGAGCCGATTCAGCGCGTGCGCACCCTGGTCCGCAAGGTCGCGTCGAGTCCGGGATCGACGGTGCTGATCACCGGCGAAAGCGGCACCGGCAAGGACCTCGTCGCCAAGGTCATTCACTACGCCAGCGCCCGCGCCGCCCGGCCGTTCCTGAACATCACGTGTTCAGCGCTGCCGGAAGCGCTGCTCGAATCCGAGTTGTTCGGCCACGAACGCGGCGCGTTCACCGATGCGCGGCAGCAGAAGCGCGGCCTGCTCGAGCAGGCCGACGAAGGCACCGTGTTCCTCGACGAAATCGGCGAGATGACGCCGGCGCTGCAGGCCAAGCTGCTGCGCGTGCTCGAGGAGAAGGCGTTCCGCCGCGTCGGCGGCACCGGCGACGTGCACGTCGACGTGCGCGTGATTGCGGCGACCAATCGCGATCTCGAAGAGCATGTTCGCCTCGGTAACTTCCGCAGCGACCTCTACTATCGCCTCAACGTGCTCCGGCTCGAGATGCCGCCGTTGCGCGCGCGCGGCCAGGACGCGCTGCTGCTGGCACGGCACTTCGTCGACGTCTTCCGCGGCGAGTTCAACCGTCCGGCGACGACGCTGTCTCCGGCAACCGAAGAAGTGCTGCGGACCTACGGCTGGCCCGGCAACGTCCGCGAGTTGCGCAACCTGATCGAACGCGCGGTCTTGCTCTGCGAGAGCACCGAGTTGTCGCCGGCGGACTTCGAGAGCCTGCGCGGCATGCGCGCCACCGTCGGCGACGGCGGTTTCGCGCTGCCGGCTGAAGGCGTCAACCTCGACAACCTGGAGCGCAGCCTGGTGGTTCAGGCGCTCGAACGCACCGGCGGCAATCAGACGCGCGCCGCCACGCTGCTCGGCCTGCACCGGGATCAGATCAGATATCGAATCGAAAAGTTCGGTTTAGGCAAGAACGTCTCGTAAGCCGTAAGCCGTAAGCCGTAAGCCGTAAGCCGTAAGCCGTAAGCCGTAAGCCGTAAGCCGTTACGCGCGCATCATCGCTTCGAGTTCGCGCAGTTCCTCGGCGGCTTCGACGCCGGCCTCGCAACGGGCGCGTTCGCGCTGCTCCCATACCGGACACCCGGCGCAATCGGCCGAGGGGCCTTCGTGCCGCATCGTCGGATATGGGTACTCGCAGATCCAGACCGCGGCCGTGCGGCCGCTGGCGCCGCAGGGAATCTGACCGAGGTGGCACGAGCGCGAGCGCGGCCGGGGAACTTGGGCGACGAGAGTGCGTGGCATGGCAAGGGTGCACGCACAAATGTGTTCGTGCGGTGCGACCGTAGCCAACGCAAGCCACGTACCCGGTGAAACAGCAACATTTTGCGCGCTACTCGACGCACTGCCGCTGGAACGCTGTGCAGTTCTGTAACTGATCGGGCGAGCCGGACGCTGGCGAGATGCTCGCTTTCGCGGAACACCCCCGTCCCCTTGACCGGGTCCGCTTAGCCGGAGGAGGGGACGGGGGTCGCTTCGCGGAACACCCCCGTCCCCTCGTCATCCCTCATCATCCTTCATCGAAGCTTGAATACCGGCTCGAGCGGCCAATCGGCCGGCGGCGGTTCGTAGAAGACGCGCTCGAGGAAGAGGCCCGAGGCTGGCGCGGTCAGCCGGGCCGGCAGGTCCGAACTGCCGGCGAGCAGGGCCGGCACTTTGGCAGGGGACAGTTCGCCGCGGCCGCACTCGACGATCACGCCGACGAGGCGCCGGACCATCTTCCAGAGAAAGTGCGAGCCGACGACCCGGATGAGGATCATCGCGCCGTCGGCTTCGATGCGAATCCGATCGACCAGCACCTGCGTCGATTTTTCATCCGGGTCATCGTCGGTGAAGGCGCGGAAATCCGCGAAACCGGCAAGCGGCGCGGCGGCGTCCCGCATCGCGTCGAGGTTGAGCTCATCGCGCACCCACCACACGAATGGCTTGGCGAACGCGGTCCGCCGGCGCGCGATCTGATAGAGGTAGCTCCGCGCCACCGCGGAATGCCGCGCGTGAAAACGGGGCGGCACCGGCTCGGCGTCACGGACGACGATGTCGTGCGGCAGGCCGTCGTTGACGCGGGCGACCAGCGTCGCCGGCGGCAGGCGGACGCCGGTATCGAGGTGCATCACCTGGGCCAGCGCGTGAACGCCAGCGTCGGTGCGACCCGATCCGTAGGTCTCGAATCGCGATTGTCCGATCGCCTCGGCAATCGCCCGATGCAGCTCGCCCTGCACCGTCTTCGCGTTCTTCTGGATCTGCCAGCCGGAATAACGCGTTCCCGCGTATTCGACGGTGAGTTTGTATCGGGGCATAGACGGGTACGCCGGTACGCGGGTACGTCAGGGACGCGGGGACCACGAACCTGCTTCGCTGGCCATCTTACTTGGATGGGTTCGGCGGAGCCGAGTACGCCGGGTACGCGGGTACGTCAGGGACGCGGGGACCACGAACCTGCTTCGCTGGCCATCTTACTTGGATGGGTTCGGCGAAGCCGAGTACGCCGGGTACGCGGGGACGTCAGGGACGCGGGGACCACGAACCTGCTTCGCAGGCCATCGTACTTGGATGGGTTCGGCGAAGCCGAGTACGCGGGTACGCGGGGACGTCAGGGACGCGGGGACCACGAACCTGCTTCGCTGGCCATCTTACCTGGATGGGTTCGGCGGGCGCGTACTGAAAAAAAATGATGGCCCGGCGAAGCCGCGTTCCGGGTCCCCGCGTCCCCGACGTACCCGCGTACCCGACGTACCCGACATACCGGTAGAATCTGTCTATGTTTTTACGCCGATTCTTCGAACCCAAGCTCGCTCAGACGAGCTATCTGATCGGCTGCGTGGCCACCGGCGAAGCGCTGGTGATCGATCCCAATCGCGACGCCGATCAGTACATCCAGGCGGCGGCCGCCGAGGGCGCGAAGATCAAGCACGTCACCGAAACGCACATCCACGCCGACTTTCTGTCCGGAAGCCGCGAACTGGGCGCGCGCACCGGCGCGACCGTGTATCTCTCCGATGAAGGCGACGCCAACTGGAAGTACGCCTTTGCCGGCGATCGCAACGTCAAGTTGATCAATGAGGGCGATCGCATCACCGTCGGCAACATCGTCGTCGAAGTGCTGCACACGCCGGGGCACACGCCGGAACACCTGACCTTTCTCGTCACCGACACCGCCGGCGCGAGCGAGCCGATTGGCGCGGCGACCGGCGACTTCGTCTTCGTCGGCGACGTCGGCCGCCCCGATCTGCTCGAGCGCGCCGCCACCATGAAGGGGACGATGGCGGCCGGCGCGAAATCGCTGTACGAGAGCCTGCGCGCGTTCAGCACACGGCCGGACTGGCTGCAGATCTGGCCGGGTCACGGCGCGGGGTCGTCGTGCGGCAAGGGCATCAGCGCGATTCCCCAGAGCACGCTCGGCTACGAGAAGCGCTTCAACTGGGCGTTTCAAGCCAAGGGCGAGCAGGACTTCGTCGAGCACGTGCTCAGCGGCCAGCCCGAACCGCCGAAGTACTTCGCCGAGATGAAGCGCATCAACAAGGAAGGACCGAAAATCCTCGGCGGATTTCCGAAGCCGCCGCGGGTGGAGGATGCCAGGCTCGGCGCGCTCGTCAACGGCGGCGCCGTCGTCGTCGACACGCGAAAGGCGTCGGCGTATGCGACGGGATTCGTGCCCGGCACGATCAACATCCCGTTGAACGCGTCGTTTACGACCTGGGCCGGATGGCTGGTGCCGTACACCGCCGACGTCTATCTCATCGTCGACGGCGGCGACACCGCGGCCGCGGCAGCCGCGGCGACGGCCGCGCGCGATTTGGCGATGATTGGTCTCGATCGTGTTGCCGGGTATTTCGACTCCACGGCGATCGACGCCTGGCCGTCGACGGCGGGCCAGGCGCTCGGCACCATTCCGCAGATCAACGTCAGCGATCTCGCGGCGTCGCTGCAGCACGGCGCGGTGACGCTCGTCGATGTCCGCAACGACGTCGAGTGGGGCGCCGGACACATTCCCGGCGCGCGGCACGTGACCCTGGGGTACGTTCCCGATCGCCTCGCCGACATCCCGCGCGACAAGCCGGTCGTCCTGCAGTGCCAGTCGGGCGGGCGCTCGTCGATTGGCGCCAGCCTGCTCCGCGCGCGCGGCTTCGATCGCGTCGTCAATCTCGAGGGCGGCATGAACGCGTGGCTCTCCGCCGGATTTCCGGCGGAAACTTGAGAGTTGACTGCGTATGGGCAAGGACCGCACCACACCCGAAGCCGCGGCCGCGTCGTTTGGGGTCGGCAAGATCGTCCGGCATCTGTTCGTGTGCGGCGGTCCCGACTGCTGCACGGAAGACGACGGCGACAAGACCTGGAGCTACGTCAAGAAGCGGATGAAGGAACTTGAGATTACCGGACCGGATGGTCCGGCGTACCGCACCAAGGTCAAGTGCC
>DASUGM010000214.1:0-16516 GCA_036274055.1 Vicinamibacterales bacterium
GGCGTCGCAAAAGCCGCAATCGATCGCGTCGAGCAGGCCGGGATCATCTTCATCGACGAGATCGACAAGATCGCCGGGCGTGAAGGGGCGCAGGGGCCGGACGTCAGCCGCGAGGGCGTGCAGCGCGACATCCTGCCGATCGTCGAAGGCACCACGGTCAATTCCAAGTATGGAATGGTCAAGACCGATCACGTGCTGTTCGTCGCCGCGGGCGCGTTTCACGTCGCGAAGCCGTCGGACCTGATTCCCGAACTGCAGGGCCGCTTTCCGATTCGCGTCGAACTCGAGGCGCTCGGCCGCGACGAGTTCATTCGCATCCTGACCGAGCCGCGCAGCGCGCTGATCAAGCAGTACATGGCGCTGATGGCCACCGAGGGCGTCGAGCTCGAGTTCACGCCGGACGCGGTGCAGCGGATTGCCGAGCTGGCGACCCTGGTCAACGAGCGGACCGAGAACATCGGCGCCCGGCGGCTGCATACGGTGATGGAGCGGCTGCTCGATGAAGTGTCCTTCCACGCGCCCGAGCTCGGCGGCCGGTCGATCCGCGTCGACGCGGCGTACGTCGATCGGATGCTGAAGGACATCGCATCCAGCGACGATCTTTCACGGTACATCCTTTGACACGCCAAGGCGCCGAGCAGCGCCGGGACGCAGAGAATGCGAAATGAGTTTTGATAGATGAGGGCCGAGTTGCTCTCCGCGTCCCGGCGTCCTCGGCGCCTCGGCGTGATCCTCATGCTGCTCTGCGCCTCGAGCATCACGGCGTGCGGCAAGAAGGGCGATCCGCTGCCGCCGTTGCGGCCGATCCCGGGGCGAATCACCGATCTGGCCGCGACCCGGAGCGGCGATCGCATCGAGTTGCGATTCACGATCCCGGCCGAAAATCTCGACCGGACCACGCCATCGGCGATCGACCGCGTCGAGATCTACGCCGCGCCGGTGGCCGCCGGTGCCGTGCCGCTGACCGCGGAGGCGGTTGTCGGCGATGCCAAGCGGTTGCGCGCGCGCGTGCCAGTGAAGCCGCCGGCGTCCGAGACGCCGCCAGCCAACGCCACGCCCGACCCGCGTCCCGCGCGGGGCGAGACCGGGACGTTCGTCGACAGCCTCGACGCGGCGACGGCCGGCGCCGCCGCGGTGCAGTACGTCGCGTTCGGCGTGACGCCCGGCCGCGGCCGCTCCGGACCGGCGACGATGGTGACCGTGCCGCTGGCCAATCCACCCGCGCCGCCGCAGGATCTCAAGCCGAGCTACGACGAGAAGACGCTGACGCTCGCGTGGACCGCCGCGGCCGGCGAGTCGTACCGTGTCATCGAGACGTCGGGATCAGGCCCGGCCCCGGCCAGCGCGCCGCTGCCGGCGCCGCCATTTACGCAGCCGGTCGACTTCAGCCGCGAGAAGTGCTTCGCCGTCCTCGCGCTGACCGTCACCGATCGCGTCACCGTCGAAGGCCCGGCATCGACGCCCGTGTGCGTGACGCCGAAAGACACGTTCGCCCCGCCGGCACCGACCGGACTCAATGCGCTCCAGGACGGCGCCGCGATCACGCTGGTCTGGACCGGTGTCGAGGCGCCCGATCTCGCCGGCTACATGGTCTTGCGCCGCGACGGCGCGAGTGAGACACTTCGGCCGCTCAACCCGGCGCCGTTGACGGCGACGACCTTCAGAGACGAGCAGGCGCAGGCCGGCGCGACCTACACCTACAGCGTGGTCGCAGTCGACAAGCTGGGCAATCCGAGCGAGCAGTCCAACCGTCAGACCATCACCGTCAGGTAACATGCTGCGACTTCATCGAATCGATCACAGTGGCACGCCGCTCTACGCGGCGGAACGCGAAGGCAAATGGCGTCTGGTCGACGGCGACATCTTCGGCAAGTTCACCGAAGGACCGGAGATCTCGCCCGAGGGCATCAAGGTGCTCGCCCCGGTCATGCCGTCCAAGATCGTCTGCGTCGGTCTCAACTACAAGGACCACGCCGCCGAGCAGAACAAGCCGCTGCCGCCGGAGCCGCTGCTGTTTCTCAAGCCGCCGTCGGCCGTCATCGGCCCCGGCGCGCCGATCGAGGCGCCGGCCTGGGCCGGCCGGGTCGACCACGAGGCCGAACTCGGCATCGTCATCGGTAAGCGGGCGGCGCGGATCAAAGCGAACCGGGCCTACGAACACATCCTCGGGTTGATTGCGGTCAACGACGTCACGGCGCGCGAGCTGCAGAACAAAGACGGACAGTACACGCGCTGCAAGGGCTTCGACACGTTCGCGCCGATTGGGCCGTGCATCGCGGTCGGGCTCGAAGGCCGCGACCTGCAGGTCCGCGGCTACGTCAACGGCGATCTCCGCCAGGACTCGCGGACGCGCGAGCTGATTTTCACGATCCCCGAGCTGGTGGAATTCATTTCCTCGGTGATGACGCTCGTGCCCGGCGATATCATTTCGACAGGCACACCCTCGGGAATCGGCCCGATCAAGCCGGGCGATTCGGTGACGATTCACGTCGAAGGCGTCGGCGCGCTCACCAATCCAGTGGTTGCACGCGAGAACTAATCATGAAGATCTTCATCGACTCCGGAAATCTCAAAGACATCGAAACGCTGGTGCCGCTCGGCATCATCGACGGCGTGACCACAAACCCGTCGTTGATGGCAAAAGAGGGCGGCGACCCGCGGCAGATCATCAAGCAAATCTGTCAGCTGGTGAAGGGCCCGGTCAGCGCCGAGGTCGTCGCGACCGACGCCGCCGGCATGATCGCCGAGGGCCGCAGCCTGGCGAAAATCGACGAGCACGTCGTCGTCAAAGTGCCGTTCACGAAGGACGGCATGAAGGCGTTGAAGACGCTGGCCGGCGAGGGCATCCGCGTCAACGTCACGCTGATTTTCTCGGCGACGCAGGCGCTGTTCGCGGCCAAAGTCGGCGCCGCATACGTCAGCCCGTTCGTCGGCCGCCTGGACGACATCGCCACCGACGGGATGCATCTCATCCAGGAGATCGTCGACATCTTCGGCCACTTCGACTTCGGCACCGAGATCCTCGTCGCCAGCACGCGCGGGCCGCGGCACATCGTCGAGGCTGCGCGCATGGGGGCGGACATCTGCACCTGCCCGGTGGCGGTGATCGAAGCGTGCTTCAAGCATCCGCTGACCGACATCGGTCTCGAGAAGTTCCTGAAGGATTGGGAAAAGGCGCAGAAGACGACTTCGCAACCCGCATGAATCCCACCGAGCGACTGGCCGAGCTCGAGCGCCTGGCCGAGCTTGGCGGCGGGGAAGAGCGCCTCAAGCGGCAGCACGACGCCGGCAAGCTGACGGCGCGCGAACGCATCGATCTGCTGTTCGATCCCGGCACCTTCGAAGAACTCGACAAGCTGGTGACCCACCGCTGCCGCGATTTCGGCATGGAAGACGAAATCGTGCCCGGCGACGGCGTCGTCTCCGGCCATGGCCGCGTCGACGGCCGGCCGGTCTACGCGTTCGCGCAGGACTTCACCGTGTTCGGCGGATCGCTCTCCGAGACCAACGCCGCGAAGATCGTCAAGGTCATGGATCTCGCGGTCAAGATGGGCGCGCCGATCGTCGGCCTCAACGACTCGGGCGGCGCCCGCATCCAGGAAGGCGTGATGTCGCTGGCCGGCTACGCCGACATTTTCCTGCGCAACACGCTGGCGTCGGGCGTCGTCCCGCAGATCTCCGCGATCATGGGGCCGTGCGCCGGCGGCGCTGTGTACTCGCCGGCGATCACCGACTTCAACGTCATGGTCGAGGGCTCGAGCTACATGTTCGTGACCGGACCGGACGTGATCAAGACAGTCACGCACGAAGACGTCACCAAGGAAGAGCTCGGCGGCGCGATGGCGCACAACGCCAAAAGCGGCGTCGCCCATTTCGCCGTCGCCGACGATCGCGAGTGCCTGCTCCTGATTCGTGAGCTGCTCGGCTTCCTGCCGTCGAACAATCTCGACGATCCGCCGCGGCGCGTTACTGACGATCCCGTCGACCGCGAAGACGCCGGGCTCGACACGCTGATCCCCGCGCAGCCGAACCAGCCCTACGACATGCACGCGCTGATCAACGCCGTCGTCGACGACGGCGTGTTCCTCGAGGTGCACCGTCATTACGCGATGAACATCGTCACCGGTTTCGCTCGCCTGGGCGGGCGTCCGGTCGGCGTGGTCGCCAATCAGCCGGCGGTGCTCGCCGGCTGCCTCGACATCGACGCTTCGGTGAAGGGGGCGCGCTTCGTCCGCTTCTGCGATGCGTTCAACATCCCGCTGATCACGTTCGAGGATGTGCCCGGATTCCTGCCCGGGGTCCGTCAGGAACACGGCGGCATCATCCGGTCGGGCGCCAAGCTGCTCTACGCGTACGCGGAAGCGACGGTACCGAAGATCACCGTGATCACGCGGAAGGCCTACGGCGGCGCCTACTGCGTGATGGCGAGCAAGCATTTGCGGACCGATTTCAACTACGCGTATCCGACCGCGGAAATTGCGGTGATGGGGCCGGACGGCGCCGTGAACATCCTGTATCGCCGCGAGCTCGCGGAGGCGAAGGATCCGGCCGCCGAGCGCGCGAAGCTGGTCAGCGAGCTGCGCGACAAGCTCGCCAACCCGTTCATCGCGGCGTCGCGCGGGTTCGTCGACGAGATCATCCAGCCGCGGACGACGCGATCGAAGCTGATCGCGGCATTGGCGAGCTGCGACAACAAGCGCGACAAGAATCCGCCGAAAAAGCACGGCAACATCCCGCTGTGATCAAGGTCCTGATTGCCAACCGCGGGGAAATCGCGGTCCGGGTGATTCGCGCGTGCCGCGAGCGCGGGTTCGGGACGGTCGCGGTCTACTCGGATTGCGACCGGCACGCGTTGCACGTGCGGCTCGCCGACGAAGCGCACCACATCGGCGCCAGCCCGGCCGCGCAGAGTTACCTCGACATCGATCGCGTCGTTGGAGTGGGCAAGAAGGCGGGCGTCACACTGGTCCATCCCGGCTACGGGTTTCTCGCGGAGAACGAGGACTTCGCGCAAGCGTGCGCGGACGCGGGGCTGATTTTCGTTGGACCGACGCCGCAGGCGATCGCGCGGATGGGAAGCAAAACCGCCGCCCGTGAAGTCGCGGCCAGGGTCGGCGCGCCGATCGTGCCCGGCACGGAAGCGCCGTTCGAAGCGGACGCGCCGGTCGAGACGATCGCCGCGGCGGCGAAACGGATCGGCTATCCGCTGGTCGTCAAGGCGGTCGCTGGCGGCGGCGGCAAGGGCATGCGGACGGTGATCGGCCCCGACGATCTGGCGGCGGCGATTCGCACCGCGCGGTCCGAGGCGAAGGCGGCGTTCGGCGATGCCGCGGTCTACCTCGAGCGGCGGCTGATTGGCCCGCGCCACATCGAAGTGCAGCTGATGGGCGACACTCACGGCACGGTGCTGCCGTTCGTCGAGCGCGAGTGCTCGATCCAGCGGCGGCATCAGAAGGTCGTCGAAGAAGCACCTTCGGTCGCGCTCGACGAGACCACGCGCCACGCGATGGCCGAGTGCGCGGCGAGGGTCGCGCGCGAGGTCGGCTACACCAACGCCGGCACCATCGAGTTCCTGCTCGACGAGGACAAGCAGTTCTATTTCCTCGAGATGAACACACGGCTGCAGGTCGAACATCCGGTGACCGAAGTCGTGACCGGGATCGACTTGGTGCACTGGCAATTGAAAGTGGCGCTCGGCGAGAAGCTGACTATCGATCCGATGCAGGCGCTGACGCCGCGCGCCCATGCGATCGAGTGCCGCATCTACGCCGAAGATCCCGATCTCGGCTTCATGCCGTCGCCGGGGCTGGTGCGTGCGCTGTCGGTGCCGGGCGGTCCCGGGGTCCGCGACGATCGCGGCGTCTATCCTGGTTTCGAGATCCCGGTGTTCTACGACTCGATGATCTCGAAGCTGATCGTTTCCGCGGCCACGCGTCCGCAGGCGATCGAGCGGCTCGGCCGCGTGCTCGATGAATATCGCGTCGTCGGCGTCAAGACGACGCTGCCGTTTTTCCGGTGGCTGTTGACGCAGCCGGAGTTCGTCGAGAGCCGGGTCAGCACGCAGTACCTCGACAAGCTGCTGGCCGAGCGCCAGGGCCTGCCGTTCGTCGCGCCGACCGCGGAGAACGAAGAGGACGCGACGATCGCCGCGGCGCTGTCGACGTGGCTGCGGGCGCATCGTTCGGCGGCGGGCGGCACCAACGGCGGGAGCGACGGCGGCGCCTGGCGGCGTGCGGCGCGCACGAGCGGGCTGCGATGACGTTCGAAGTCGAGATCAACGGGACGCTGCGCCGCGTCTCGGTCGAGGCTCTGGGCACTGCCGGGCCGGACGGCGGCCGTTTCCGCATCGTCATCGATCAGAAACCCATCGACGTCGATGCCAGGCCGACCGACCTGGGCTTGTCGCTGATTGTCGGCGACGGGCGCCGAAGCGTGGACGTGGCGGTCACCGAGCGCGCCGCCGGCGAGAAGTTCGTGCAACTGCCGCACGTCGACGTCATCGCGACCGTCGACGGCCGGCGGTTCCGGCGCGGTCGCGCCGAGGGGGTGGCCGCTGACGGCGAGCAACGGATCATCGCGCCGATGCCGGGCCGCGTCGTCCGGATCCTGGTCAAGGCTGGCGACCAGGTCGCCGCCAAACAGCCGCTCGTCGTCGTCGAAGCTATGAAGATGGAGAACGAGCTGGCCTCGCCCAAGGCGGGCACGATCAAGGAAGTCGTCGTCGCCGAGGGCGCCTCGGTCGAAGCCGGTCGGCTCCTGGTCGTCGTCCAATAAGGACGGGTTAAGCTGACATCGTGAGTGAGGCGACGCCGACGCCGCCCGATTCCGAGGCCGAGTCCGCCGCGGATCTGGCGCCTGAGTCCGCGCCCGAGCGGGCGCGTCCGCGCGGACGCCGACGCAGCTTTCTGTGGCGGTGGACGCGCCGCCTGCTGATGGCGATTGCCGCGTTGATCGCGACCGGCGTCGTGCTTTTCTTCCGCGTCGATCTTGGCAAGTTTCCCGGACTCATCCCATACGCCGAGCGCAGCGGCTCGCAGTATCTCGAGCGGCCGTTGCATCTCGGCACGATTCACGCGCTGATGACGCCGGGCTACTACGAAGTCACCGACGTCGTCATCGAGGGGCGTGAGCCCGGCGACCGGCCGTTCTTCACCGCGAAGCGAATCATGGTCCACGTGCCTTGGTGGACGGTCCTGCAGACCTGGTTCGCGCCGAAACGCGACATCTTCGTTGAGCTCGAGGTGCGCGATTTTCAGATGGTGATCGAGACCTGGTCGGGCGGAAAACACAACATCCCGAAACTGGTGCACCCGAAAAAAGAACCGAGCACCGAATCGAAGTTCCGCACGACGATGCGCTTCGCGTACGCGAAGAACGGGCGTTTCATCTACGAAGACCACGTCACGCCGTGGAGAGTCGAGGCGCCGAACCTCTCGTTCGCGCTGGTGCGCGGCCAGGGCACGTATCTCGGCGATGCGAAATTCGAGAAGGGCTTCGTCCAGATCCAGAGTTACCGGCCGATGGCGACCGATATGCGGACGCGATTTCATCTCGACGGCGGGCAAGTCACGCTGAATCACATCGATCTCACGACCGACGGGACGCGGTCGCACGTCAACGGCACGGTCGACTTCAGCCACTGGCCCAATCAGACCTACAACGTCAACTCCGAGATCGACTTCGTCAAGATGCGGGAGATCTTTTTCCCGACGGTCGGCTGGCGGATGTCGGGCACCGGGCAGTTCACCGGCGTCTTCAAGATGTTCAGCAACGGCCGCGATCTCAGCGGCAACTTCACCAGCGACGACGCGCGGTTGAATCAGCTGCCGTTTCCGAAGCTGCACGGATCGCTGACCTGGCAGCCGAACCTGTTCGCGGTGAATCACGCGGAGGCCGGGTTTCTCGGCGGCGAGGCGCGGTTCACGTATTCGCTGGCGCCGCTCGGGCAGAGCAACGGCAAGCCGGCGACGGCGACGTTCACCGCCGACTACGACGCGATTTCGGCGACCGGGCTCGATCAGCTGTTCGATCTTCGCGGCCTCGAGCTCGGCGGCCAGCTCGACGGATCGATCGAGATGCAGTGGCCCAACGGCAGGTTTGGCGAGGCGGTGGGGCAGGGCCTGACCTCGATCACGCCGCCGGCGGGCATGCCGATGGCGACCGAGGCGCTGCCGGCGGTGCCGCGGGCGCCGGTGCCGGAGCCGGCCGAGTTCGACCCTTATCTGCGGCCGCGGCTGTCGCTCGGTGCCGACCTGCACTACAGCTTTGGGCCCGACGGCTTCACGTTCGCCGACAGCTGGGCGGCGACGCGCGCGACCTATGTCGCGTTCAACGGGCGCCGTACTCCGAAGACCGAAGAATCGGCCGCCACCGGCGACTTCGCTTTCCACGTCACCAGTCACGACTGGCAGGAAAGCGATCGCGTGCTGGCGTCGATCATGTCGGCGCTGTCGAGCCCCACCAGGGCGATCAAGGTCGGCGGCCGCGGCCTGTTCGACGGCACCATGACCGGACCGTTCAGCGACCCGTTGATCAAAGGACGATTCAGCGGCGAGGCGATGCGCGTCTGGGACGTCACCTGGGGCAAAGCCAGCGGCGACATCATCATCAACAACAGTTACGTGGACATCACCAACAGCCGGATCACGAACACGACCGGCGGCGTGATCGTTCCCAACGGCAGGTTCTCGCTCACCCTGGATCGCAAGGACGCCGGCGAAGAGATCAAGGCGCGGGTCACGGTCACGAACTGGCCGATGATCGATTTCAAGGTGCCCTTCAGCCTGGTGGACTGGCCGGTTGACGGCACCATCGGCGCGCTCGAACTCGATCTCGCGGGCAAGTACAAGACGATGACCGGGACGGGCAAGATGCGCGTCGACAACGGCGTCGCCTGGAAGGAGCCGTTCGAGCGGGCGACCGGCGACCTGCAATTCGAAGGCACCGGCCTGGTGATCCGTAATCTCGACATCGCCAAGGCGACCGGCCACGTCGCCGGCACCGCGCGGGTCGGCTGGGACAACACCTACGCGTTCAACGCCTCTGGCGAGCACATTCCCTTCGAATCGCTCGACAACTTCAAGTTCGAGCAGATGCCGCTCACCGGCACGCTGCAGTTCAAAGCCACCGGTGCCGGCAACTTCGACGCGCCGACCTACGAGGTCGACGCCTCGATCGCCGACCTGTTCATCGCCGACGAAGGCATCGGCCTGGCGACCGCGAAGATGAGAGTCGCGAACAACACGGTGATCTTCGAGCAGCTCAACGCCGCGTCGCGACGCCTGCAGGTCTTCGGCTCCGGCAGCATCGCGATGAACGACGTCTACGACTCCGATCTGCAGTTCCGCTTCCTCCAGACGTCGATCGATCCGTACCTGCGCTTCGTCGCGCCGAAAATGTCGCCGTACACGCGCGCGATCGTCAGCGGCTCGATGCAGATCCGCGGGCCGCTGGCGCTGCCGAAGGAACTGTTCGTCGACGTCACCGTGGACGACGCGGCGCTGACGCTGTACGACTACCAGATCGCCAACGACGGCCCGCTGAAATTCACCTACGAAGAGCAGAAGTTCGAGATCGCGCAGCTCAAGCTGAAGGGCCAGGACACCAGCCTGGCGGTGACCGGCGGCGTCAACGTCGCCGATCGCACCATCGACATGACCGCCAGCGGCGACGCCAGTCTGGCGATTCTGCAGCTGACGTTTCCGACGCTGAGCACGCGCGGCCAGGCGACATTGACCGCGTCGTTCGTCGGCGCGCTCGATCACTTCAGCGCCAGCGGCAGGGCCGAGATTAGAGACGGCCGGCTGCGCTACGCGTCGATTCCGCAGTCGCTGACCAACATCAACGGACCGATCACCTTCGACGCCGATGGCGTGCGCCTCGATGGACTCAAGGCTTCGCTCGGCGCCGGACCGGTCGAGTTCGGCGGCATGATCGCGATGGCCGGATTCGAACCGACCGACTTCAACATCACCGCCGACGGCAAGCAGATGCGGATCAGCAACTATCCGGACGGTCTGACCACCTACGTCAACGCCGCGTTGCTGCTGCGCGGCACGATGCAGGCGCTGGTGCTGTCCGGGGACGCCGACGTCTACTACGCGCGCTACGTCGCGCCGATCGACGCCAGCGAAGGCTGGATTGGCCTGCTCGGCGGTCTGACCGCCGGCGGCGGCGCGGTGACGCCGCTGTCCTACGCCAGCACGACCAACACCGGCCTGCCGCTGACCTACGACATCAGCATCCACATGAACACCCAGCCGATCATCCAGGGCAACCAGGCCTCGCTCGAAGCCTCGGCCGACCTGCGCATTGGCGGCAGCTACGATCGGCCGAGCATCACCGGCGACATTGAGATTCAAAGCGGGCAGGTATCGTTCAACGGCTATCGCTACAACATCCGCCGCGGCCTGATCGCGCTCGACAACCCGAATCGCCTCGATCCGTCGTTCGACCTCGAGATCGACACCCGGGCGCGGTCGGCGGGCCAGACCTACGAAGTGACGCTGCGCCTTGCCGGCACGATGTCGAGGTTCACCAAGGAAATCTCGTCGGAGCCGTATCTCTCGGAGATCGAAGCGATCGCGCTGCTGCTTGGCGCGTCGGCCGATGTCCGCCAGACCGAGCAGCGCCGGATCACGCCCGAGGTCGCGCAGCAGCAGATGATGGGGCAGCTGCTCACGCAGATCGCGACCAGCGCCGTGACCAACCGCGTCGGCACGGTGTTCACCGAAGTGCTGCCGATCGACACGTTCCAGATCACGCCGGTGCTGACCAATGAAGTCGCGCTGCAGACGCTCAATCCAAGCGCGCGGGTGACGATCGGCACGCGGATCACCAACAAGGCCTACCTGACGTATTCGCGCGCCGTCGGCGCGCTCCAGGACGAGCTGATCCTCATCGAGTACGACCAGAACAACCGGCTGTCGTGGTTGTTGTCGCGCAACGAGGACAAGACCTTCGCGCTCGATTTCCGGTTCAGGTACATTTTCTGATGCGCCGCGCGCTCGTCGGCGTCGTGCTCGTCGTGGCCGCGATGCTGCTGGCCGCGCCGCTCGCGCATGCCCAGGACGACAAACTTGCGCCCTACCTGGGCCGGCCCGTCGCCGCGGTGACGTTCGACATCGAAGGCCGCCGCGACACCTCGCCGCAGCTGCTCACGCTGGTGGACGTCAAAGTCGGGCAACCGCTGCGGCGCGAGGACCTGCGCACCAGTCAGACCAGGCTGCTCACTGCCGGCAGGTTCGAGAATGTCTTCGTCCTCATCGGCGAGGCCGCCGGCGGTATCGAGGTGATCTTCCGTCTGCTGCCGATCCATCCGATCAACGATCTCCAGGTCACGATCGTCGGCGACTCGGCGCTGGTCCCCGGTGATCTCGAACGCCGTTTCCGCGACGACTATGGCGGCCTGCCGACCGTCGCCCGCGTCGCGGCGGCGGAGAACACGTTGCGCAAGCTGCTGGTGGACGACGGCTACCTCGATGCGGTCGTCGTCAGCGAGATCGTGCCGGTGCACGACCCTGACGGCGCGACGCTCGTCTTCACGGTTCGGCCGGGATCGCTCGTCAACGTCGGGGCGATCGTGTTGCAGAACACCTCGCCGCTTCCGGACGCCGAATTGGTGAAGGCGGCCGGGGTGCGCGTCGGCGAGCCCTTCCGCGCGGCGTCCGTGCAGCGCGCCATGGCCAGCGTCCAGGACGACCTCCGCCGGCGCGGCTTCTACGAAGCGATTGCGGCGTCGACATGGGTCCAGCGCCAGGACCACGAAGGCGTCGAGGTGACGCTGGTGGTCAACGGCGGCCCGAGAGTCGACCTCCGCGTCATCGGCGAACTGCCGGGCCGGCGCGAGGACCTGATTCCATTCGAGCGCGAGGGCTCGGTTGACGACGACGTGCTCGACGCGTCGCGGGAGCGGATCAAGGCGGCGTTCAAGCGCCGCGGTCATAACGACGGTGACGCGCCGTACACGCGCGAAGTGCAACCCGATGGCTCGCTGTTGATCACGTTCACGGCTCAGCCGGGCCCGCGCTATCGGATCGGCAACATCGTCATTCCCGACGATCTGGCGGTGCCACCGCGTGAATTCGAGAAGCTGTTCGGCGTCAAGGTCGGCGAGGAGTACAACGAGGTCGAAATCATGCGCGGGCTGCAGCGCGTCCTCGCCCAACTCGCGCGGCTGGGTTACTACCAGGCGACCGGCGCGCCGATCGCGGAATTCGCGCTCGGGGCGCCCGGCGACGACGCCAGCGCGGTGGTCCGGCTCGACATCACGCAGGGTCCGAAGGGCGTGGTCGGCGACATCATCTTCGCGTTCAAGGATCAACGCAGCGGGGTGGTCACCGATGCCGAGTTGCGCGCGGCGATGGTCTCGAAGACGGGGCAACCATTCGTCAGCGCGAATGTCGGCCAGGATGTCTTCGTGGTCGAGAACGTCTACCGGAACAAGGGGTTCCGATCCGCCACCGCCGAGATCAAGCCCGGCTACAACGAGGATGGGACCCGGGTCACGCTCAATGTGTCGATCGTCGAGGGCCTGCAGATCTTCATCGGCAGCATCGTCGTCGTCGGCAATCGCAGCGTCAGCGAGGCGTCGATCCGCGAGCAGATTCCGTTGCGCGTCGGCGAGCCGTTCAGCGAAGCGGCGCAGCTCGAAGCCAACAACCTGCTCCGGGCGCGTGGCGTGTTCCGCCGCGTGACCGTGCAGGAGGAGCCGCGGCTGGTGGGCGAGACCCTGGCCACGGTCGTGATCTCGGTCGAGGAATCGCCGGCCAACTCGGTCGGCGTCGGCGGCGGCCTCGAAGTGGCGCGCCGCGTCCGTACCGCGCCGGACGGGACGCTCGACGACACCTTCGATTTCGCGCCCCGCGGCTTCGTCGATCTCAGCCGGCGCAACCTCGGCGGCCGCAACCGTCAAGTCAACTTCTTCGCGCGCGCCAGCCTCCGGCGCCGCAACGTCCCCGACGATCCGCTCCTCGACGCGAGCGGCCTCGAGCTGAGCGAGTACCGCGTCAGCGCGACGTTCCGCGAACGCCTCGCCTTCAACACGAACACCGACGTCCTGGTCGGCGTCACCACGGAACAGGCCAATCGGACGACCTTCAGCTTCGTCCGCGAAGCCGGCAACGTCGACATCCTGCGGCGGTTGTCGCCGCGGGTGAGCCTGAGCGGCCGCTACGTGCTGGACTACACCGAGCTGTTCGACGAGCGGATTCCCGAGGACGAACGGCCGACGATCGACCGGTTCTTTCCGCAGGTCCGGCTCTCGATTGTCTCGACCGGCGTGCTTTGGGATCGCCGCGACAACCCACTCACGCCGACGCGCGGCACCCAGTCGAGCGTCGACGTCGAGATGGCGGCGCGCAGCATCGGCTCGGAGATCGGCTACGTCAAACTGTTTACCCAGCTGGCCGGCTATCAGGCGGCGCCGACGTTCCGGACGATCATCGCCGGCCGGGTACAGGTCGGAATCGCCCGCGGCTTCAAGCGGCTGGCGGTGCTCACCGACAACAATGGCAAGCCGGTCCTTGATCCCGAAGGCAACCCGGTGACCGGCGTGGTCGAAGATCTACCGGCGAGCCAGCGGTTTTTCGCCGGCGGCGCGTCGTCGGTGCGCGGCTTCCAAACTGATCGCCTTGGCGTCTCCGAGATCGTCAACGACAATGGATTGTCGGTCGGCGGCAACGGGCTGCTGGTGCTCAACGCCGAAATCCGCAGAATCGTCGGCAAGCTCTGGGGCCGGAATTTCAGCGCCGTCGGCTTTGTCGACGGCGGCAACGTCTTCGCGCGCGCCAGCGATCTCGACGTGACGCGGCTGCGCGCCGCGCTCGGGTTCGGGGTCCGCTACGACTCGCCGCTCGGGCCGGTGCGGCTCGATTTCGGGTTCAAGACCAAGCGCCTGTTCTATGGCAATGGCACGCGCGAGCGCGGTTGGGAGTATCACCTCAGCATCGGGGAGGCATTCTGATGGCGAGCATCACATCGGCGGGCTGTCTCGCGTTCCTGGTCTTCGTGTCGCTGCCGGCGCCGGCGGCGGCGCAGGTGGAAGTGGATCGCTCGCTCTCGCGCGTCGGCGGGACGGTGATCACGCTATCCGACGTGCAGCAGGCGCAGCGCGTCAAGCTGGTCAAGGACACCAGCTCCGAGGCCGCGACCTTGCGGGCGCTCGAAGATCGTCTGCTCATCCTGTCGGAAGCATCGCGGGGCACCCCAACCGAGATCAGCGATGACGCGGTCGCCGCCCGGCGCCGTGAACTGGGCGCCGACGCGGTGAAGAACAGCGGCATGACCGAGCAGGCGTTGATGAGCTGGTGCCGCGACGACGTCCGCGTGCAGACGTTCATGGAGCGCCGGTTCGCCAGCGTCGCCGGCGCCGACCGCGACAAGGCGATCAGCGAGTGGGTCGGCCGCCTGCGGCAGCGAGCAGGTCTTCGTACACCGTGATCTGACGATCGGCGAGCACCGGCCAGGCAAATTCGCGCTCGACGATCGCGCGGCTCCGTGCGCCCATCGCGGGCAGCGCAGCGGCCTGCGACGCCGCCTCTTCGAGCGCCAGCGCGAGCGCGCCGACGTCGCCAGGCTCGACCAGCCAGCCGTTCTCGCCCGGCCGCACTTTGTCCCGCAGTCCGCCGGCCACCGTCGCGATGACCGGCTTGCGATGCGCCATCGCCTCGAGCGTGACCAGCGAGCTGCCTTCGTAGCGCGTCGGATGCACGAAGATCGACGCCGCTTCGTACCAGCCGTGGAGATCGCGGTCGGAAGCGCGGCCGGCGAGAATCACGTGCGATTGGAGTCCGTGCGCGGCGACGGCGTCTTCAATGGCCTTTTGATACGGTCCGGCGCCGATCAGCACCCAGCGCCAGCCCGCGGCGTTGAACGGGCCCTCCTTGCGCGCGAGACGGCCCAGCGCCGCAGCGAGCACATCGAAGCCTTTGTTGAACTCGAGCCGCCCGGCGCTGACGAGCAGGAGTTCGCCGGCGCCGATGCCATGGCGCTGGCGCATCATCGGCGCGTCGGCTGGTCCCGCGAGCGCGGCGACGTCGACCAGATCGATGCCGTTGGGAATCGTGCGCATCTGCCCCGGGCGCGGCCGCAGGTGCCGCGCGACCGTGGATTCCAGCGAGACATCGGTGGCGATGATTGCGTCGGCGGCGCCGGCACAGCGCCGCACCGCCCAACGCAACGGCGAGTAGCCGGCGCGCTTCAGAGCCGGCTGCCCGGCGGCGGTGGCGCCGAACTCCTCGAGGCCCTGTGGATTCATCACCAGTGGCGCCGAACCCTTTTTCGTCGCGTAGCCGAGGACGCTGGCGCCGAAGCCGTGCACGATCCGCGCGCGGCCCGCCTCGACCAGCGAACCGGCGAGCCGCCCGGCGCGCCAGCCGTAGAGCAGATAGGACGAACTGCGATCGAGGATCGTCGTGCCGCGGCGGTTCGCCAGCGGGAAGGTGAGATACGGCACGTGGCGGATAGTGATGTGCGACGACGCAAAAGGATCTTCGCGCTGCCGGATCTTGCTGGTGGCCGGCGGCACGATCAACGTCACGTCGACGCCGCGCATCGCCAGGTGACGTACGAGGTCGTGCACGGAACGCTCGAGGCCGCCGACGCCGTGCAGGGGCATCACCGCGCGTGCGACCACCGCGACCGAGAGCGGCGCGCGCATCACGCCGCCCGCGGCAGCAGCAGGCTGCGGTAGACCTGCTCGACGCGCTCGACGACCGACACCGACGAGAAGCGGTGATGGACGTCGGCGCGGGCGGCGGCGCCGAGCGCGCCGCGCAGCCGCTCGTCGCCGGCGAGCCGTTCCAGATCGCTCGTGAATCCGGCGACGTCGTCGGAGAGCAGTCCGGTCACGCCGGGATCGATGATGTCGCGGGTGCCGCCGGTGTTCATCGCCGCGATCGGGGCGCCGAGCGCCGCGCCTTCGAGCAGCACGCGGCTGAGCGACTCTGGCCCGTACGACGGAAACGCGAGCATCGTCGCGTGACGCATCCACGCCCAGACGTCGTGGCGATCGAGCCAGCCGAGCGACCGCACCTCGATGCCGCGGGCGCGCGCGTCCACCTCGAGCGTGCCGCGCAGCGGGCCGTCACCGACGACGACCAGCGGCATCTGGACGCCGGCATCGGCGAGCGCTTGCGGCAGATACTGTACGCCCTTGTTGGTGGCGAGCTTGCCCGCATAGAGGACGTACGGACTCTCCATCGGCCGCGGCGACGCGAGGTACGCCTTGTCGAGCGCGACCATGTCGACCGGGTTCGGGATGGTGAACATCGGCGTCGACGCGATCTCCGGCGCGCGGACGCGCAGGTCGCGGGCGATCGCCGAGCTGACCGCAATCACCGCGTCGGCCTGCGCGAGGGTGCGCCGCTTGGTCCGCAGGTTCCGGCGCATGTAGGGAATCAGCGGCCACGCCGCGACCGAAGCGGCGCCGGCGCGCGGACGCACGCACTGCGTCATCATCGTGATCGAACAGGCCGGGCAGAGGTGCGGCTGGCTCGGGTCGTAGATCAGATCGGAC
>DASUGM010000215.1:0-4186 GCA_036274055.1 Vicinamibacterales bacterium
GCGGCCGCGCACGACGAACTGGCGCGCGATCAGCATCAACTCAGTATAGAGGACTCGTTGCCTGGTGCAGAGTGCTGATGCTTGATGCTGGGTGCCGGTGCTCGATGCTTGGTGCAGTCATGATGCGAGCCAGATCGACGATCAAGATATCTCGATCGTCGATCGTACCCAAATGTTGACCGCACCAGGCATCAAGCACCCAGCACCCAGCACCCAGCACCGAGCATCAAGCACCGAGCACTGAGTAGGTGCAAGGCTCTATTTCACGACGATCGCCGTGCCGCCGTTGCTGGTCGCGATCTTGTTGAACGCCGCGACGTCGTTCTTGAGCGAGGCCGTGGCGCGGTCGAGGACCTTCAGCGCCTGCGGCTTGAGATCCTTGTAACGCTCCATCGCCGGTGTTCCCAGCTTCCGCTCCGGGCCGACCAGGCCGCCGTAGAGCGCGATCAACTGGTTGTCCATGCGTCCCGGGAAGTTGAGCGCGTCCTGACCGCCTTCGCCCTGCATCTGCGTCATGTCGGCCTCGGCGCCTTCGAGCGCGGCAATCAGCGTTTTCGACGCGCCAGCCAGCGGCGACGACGCCCCCGCTTTGTCGGCCATCTCCTTCGCCTGCTTCTTGACGTCGCGGATGCGCGCCAGATCGTCGTAGAGCCGCTTGATCATGCCGGCGACTTCGTTGGACAACCGCAGTTGCTCGGCGCCATCGGCTTCCGACATCCCGCCGTACAGCGGGTTGGTCAGCATCTTGAACGTCTGCGTCTCGGACCAGCTGCCGGAACTCACCTTCACCGTGTACGTGCCGGGCGGCATCTTCGGTCCCTGTCCCTGGCCCGGACCGCCGCCCCACATCACGATGCCCGGTGGCACCGTGTATGGCGATGGATAGCGGAGGTTGTTCCAGACCGCGCGATTGAGTCCCTGCACCGCGCCGGCACCGCCAGCAACCGGTCCCGCGCCCGCACCGCCGCCACGTCCGCCACCGCCGCCGAACCCGCGTCCGCCGCCGCCAGTCACGGACGGCGCGGCCGGCGACGCGGTGCCCGGATCGGCCTTGAGGTTGACGACGACCTTGCCGGTCGGATCCATCACGTCAATCATGACCGGCGCGGTCGGCGCGTCCTTGAACCAGTAGTAGAACGTCGGCACCTGGCCGCCGGCCCGGTACGCGTCTTCCGGTTTGAACAACCGCGCCGTCGCCGCCGCGGCCGCCGGCGCGCCGGGCTGGTTCATGCCGCGGATGATCGACATGTTGTCGAGAATCCAGAAGCCGCGTCCCTGCGTCGTCAGGATCAGGTCGTCGCGATAGATCTTGATGTCGGTCACCGGCGTCACCGGCAGATTGCTCTGCATCGACTGCCACTGCGCGCCGTCGTTGAACGAGACGTAGAGGCCGAACTCGGTGCCGGCATAGAGCAGCCCCTTGCGCGTCGGATCCTCGCGGACAACCCGGACGAAGTGCCAGTCGGGGATGCCGTTCTTGCCGTCGGCGAGCCGCTTCCACGTGGTGCCGTAGTCGTTGGTCTCGTAGATGTACGGCGTCAGGTCGTTCTGACGATAGCGATACATCGCGAAAATCGCGCGGCCCGGCTCGGTCACCGACGGATCGATCGAGTTGATGCAGCCCTCCGGCAACCCCGGCGGAGTGATGTTCTTCCACGTTTTGCCGGCGTCGCGCGAGATGTGCATCAGGCCGTCGTCGCTGCCCGCCCAGAACAAGCCCGGCGTGATCGGCGACTCCTCGAACGAAAAGATCGTCCCGTAGACCTCGACGCCGGTGTTGTCGCGGGTGATGCCTTCCCCACCGGAGTGGTTCTGTTTCTTCGCGTCATTGCGGGTGAGGTCGGGACTGATCGTCTCCCAGTCCTGGCCCTGGTTGCGCGAACGATGCAGGTGCTGCGACGTCGTGAAGATCACGTCCGGGTTGTGCGGCGACAGCTTGATCGGCGAGTTCCACTGGAAGCGGTACTTCATATCCGACGCCCGCTGGCCGGTCTGCATGTCGGCGTAGACGCGGATGTCCTCGCTGCGGTTGAACTTGCGATCGGTGCGCTGAATCGAGCCGCCGTAGTTGCCGGCGTAGGTGATGTTGTAGTCGCGCGGATCGACGGCAATCCAGCCGCTCTCGCCGCCGCCGACGCCATAGGGCTCGCCCGCGCCCTGGCTGGGCACGGCGGTCGTGGCGTTGTCCTGTTGCGCGCCGTAGACCCAGTACGGAACGCGCGTGTCCATCGTCAAACGGTAGAGCTCCGACGTGATCTGGTTGTTCTGGCCGGTCCAGGCGCCGCCGTCCACGGACACCGTCGCGCCGCCGTCGTTGCCTTCGACCATCGCCTTCGGGTTCTTCGGGTTGATCCAGAGGTCGTGATGATCGCTGTGCGAGTTGATGCCGGCGCTGACGAACGTCTTGCCGCCATCGGTCGACTTGAACGCGCCGACGTTGAGCGCATAGACGAGATTGACGTCGACCGGATCCGCGAACACGTGCGTGTAGTACCAGGCGCGCTGCTGCAGGTTGCGGCCGGTGAACGTCCGCGTCCATGTCGTGCCGCCGTCGTCGGAGCGGAAGAAGCCGCCGGCGTCGTCGTCAGCTTCGATTTGCGCGTAGACCCGGCTGGAGTCGGCGCCGGAGATATCGACGGCGATCTTGCCCATCCGTCCAGTCGGCAGGCCGCTGCGCATCTTCGTCCAGGTGTTGCCACCGTCGGTCGAGCGGACGATGCCGCCCTCGGTGCTGCCCGAGTCGATCGTCCAGGGCTTGCGCTCGACGGTCCACATGCCGGCCATCAGCACGTCGGGGTTCTTCGGATCCATCGTGATGTCGGAGGCGCCGGTACGCGTGCTGACGTAGTAGACCTTTTGCCAGCTCTTGCCGCCGTCGCGGGTGCGGTAGACGCCGCGCTCCTCTGAAGGTCCGAAGATGTTGCCGAGCACGGCGACGTAGGCGATGTCGGGATTGGTCGGGTGCACCTGAATGCGCGCGATCTGTCCGGCGTTGCGGAGGCCGACGTGCTGCCACGTCTTGCCCGCATCCGACGACTTGTACATGCCGATGCCGGTCGACACGTTGCCGCGCGGGCAGGCCGAGCCGGTGCCGACGTAGATGATGTTCGGGTCCGACTGCGCGACGGAGATCGCGCCGATCGACCCGGCTTCGAAGTAGCCGTCGGAGATGTTGTTCCAGGTCGTGCCGGCGTCCGTCGTGCGCCAGACGCCGCCGCCCGTGCTGCCCATGTAATAGAGCTTCTGGTCGGACTCGACACCGGCGACCGCGGTGACGCGGCCGCCGCGGCTGAAGGCGGTCAGATTCCGGAAGGTCACGCCGCCGTAAAAATTCTCGGCCGTCGCCGGCGCCGCGGCCGGCGCCTGCGGGCCGGCCTGGGCGGCCGCCGCCTGCGTGCGGTTGGCTTCCAACTGCGGCGCAGCGACGAATGTCCCGACACCCACGACCAGCGCGCCGATGGCGACGCGCGCGTTCAACCTTGCCTGCATGACCTTCTCCTCTGCTTGCGGTACCCTGTCGAGCCGATGCGGCTGCGGGGCGTGTGAAGCGTACCTGACGGTCGAACCGAGTTCAACTACCCAAGCTAAGAGATGAAATCCGTCCTCAGTGCGATGTTTCTGATGCTCACCGCGGTGCCCGCTCTCGCGCAGACCACCGATCCACCGGCCTCGACCGCGCAGGCCCCGCCGCGCGTGACCGCCGACGTCGTCGTGACGGCGACGCTGTCACCAGCCGGCGCCGCCGACACCGGCCGCAGCTTGTTTACGATGACCCGTGACGACCTCGAGCGCATGGGGATCAGCTCGATCGTCGAAGGCCTCCGTCTGGTGCCGGGCGTCGATCCGCGCGCCCGCGGGCCGCGCGACGTCCAGACCGACTTCTCGATTCGCGGCGCGACCTTCGGCCAGACCCTGGTGCTCTTCGATGGGCTTCGCTTGAATGACTCGCAGTCGGGCCATCACAACGGCGATATCCCGATCCCGCTGGCCGCGATCGAGCGCATCGAAGTCGTCGCCGGCAGCGGATCGTCGGTGCATGGCGCCGACGCGCTCGGCGGCGTCATCAACGTCATCCCGCGCTCGGATCCGCATCGCCTTCTCGACGTGTCGACGGGCGAACACGGGCTGTTCACCGCTCAGGGCTCGATCGGCGGCGACATTCTGCCGCCGAACTGGACGCTGACCG
>DASUGM010000216.1:0-5369 GCA_036274055.1 Vicinamibacterales bacterium
TCGGCGAAGGTCAGCACGTCCAGCAGGGACTGGACCGCTCCTTTCACGGTGGCGAACGGGTTGTCGAGGGCCGCAGCGACGCCGCTCGCATCCACGTTCGCGATGTTCTCGACGAGGACCCGCTGCGTCCGGCCCTGCAGATCGACGATGTCGTGGAAGGTGAGCCCGCCGGACGTCGTACCCGTGGTGTAGGACGTCCTCGCCCCGCCGGCAAGGATCACGGTGTTGCTCGTGATCGACTCGCCGCTTCCGCCGTCGATCGCAATGCCGCGGGGAACGGCCACCGCGCCCTTGCCGTAATCGACCGTGACGGTGTCGTCGCCGCCGCGCGTATTGATCTGCACCTGGTCGAAGGTCGAGCCGCGGGCAGTGAAGATCGGGTCGGTCGCGCTCTGCGAGAGATCGAATACGTTGAAGAGCAGCGGATTGTCGGTGTCGCGCTCGAGCTTGAACTGGTCGGCGGTCGTGGCGCCGAGGATCTCCAGTACGCTGTTCTGGCTCAGGCTCAGCGCGTTCTCCGGGTCCTTGATGCTCCAGACCCCACGGCCGAGCGTGCCGACGATCAGCTTGTCGCCGCCGTTGAGGTGTCCGGGATCGATCAGGTCCTCGAACTGGATGCTCGTGACCGGCGCGTTCGGAAGCCCGCGCCCGACGCGCACCCAGGGGTTGGTGCCGGCATCCGGATCGCGCATGCGCGAGACGCCGCCCTGCCCGCCGACGAGCAGCATGTCGCCGGTGGACGCCTCGATGTACTCGAGCGCGCGGATGTCCTGCTGGCCGACCGCCTTCAGGTTGCCGGTCAGCTTGACCCAGGTTTTCGCGTTATCGGTGATGTCCTCGATGCGATAGACGTCCGTCGAGTCGGCGGCGTACACGACCTTCCAGTTGCTCGGGTCCACCGTGAGCCCGCGGATCGTTCCCGCCCCCGGGATGGTTCGCGGCGTCAGGTTCTGTCCCGCCGCGGCGCGGTACAGCACCGTGTCTCCACGCGCCGCAAGAACGACATCGTCGAAGCGCGTATTGCCGACCTTCCCGCCGTAGACGAGCGCCGTCACCTCGCTGCCCTTGGGCACCGCGGCGCCGGCGGCCGCCGGGTCGATCTGGCGTATCTCGTCCAAAGGCAGGATGCGCGGCTGGCCGCCGGCCGGAGCGATGTTGGTGTTGACGCTTTCGTAGATGCCGAAATAGCCGATCAGCATCCGCGTCGGGTCGTTGGAGTTGGCGACCATCGGGATGGGCTTGAACTTGATCGCCGCGTCCTGCGCGTTGAGGCCGCTCAACGCGGTGGCGTTGCCCGGCGCGCGGAACCCGATGTTCTGGAACGTGTTGCTCGGATTGCCGGCGGCATCGATCAGCACGCCCGCCGTCGTGTACTCGTAGGCCTGAAGGAAGTTGAAATTGTTGTGCAGCGAGTAGCGCAGAACGCGGTCCGGTACCGAGTCGCCGGTCATGTCGATCGGAATCGCCGCCTGGCTGTTGCCGTCTCCGCCGGTGCCGCTCCAGAAGGCGGATTCGCCCGCCTCGTCGACGTTGCCGTCGTTGTTGTTGTCGATGCCGTCGGTGCTGCCCGCGCCCTGGTGCGCCGATCCGTTGTCCTGCGCGCCGATCAGGATGTCGTTGTTGATCGGGTCGTAAGCGAGCCCGAGGACCTCGTTGATGTTCAGGCCCTGGTTGAGCGAGGTCCAGCGCCGGGTTCCCTGATCGGTGTCGTTGAACGGGTTTTGCAGCCGCGTGAGGCCGCCGTCGTTGATCTGCAGCAGGGTGTAATTGCCGACGAACACCATGCCGCGCGCATCGGCGTGCGGCGCCGTGTTGTCGGCGTTGTTGCCGACGATCTGTACCCAGCTCGTGTTGAGATCGTCGAACGCGAATACGCGTCCCGAGCCGGCGTTGGTGAGGCCGGCGGAATTGTTCGTGGTGGTGCCCTGCGTGTCGCCCGCGACGTAGACGATATCCTCATCGGTCGGATCGACGACGATGGCGAAATGCTTGTCCCCCTGCCGGCCGGCGTTCAGCCCGTAGACGGTACCGTTGTCCGTCGAACCCGGCAGGGTCATGGACGTCCAGTTGGCGCCGAAGTCCTTGGTCTTGAAGAGCCCGATCAGGCCCGTGCGACTGGCGCCCAGGCTGAACAAGCCATGGCTCTCCACCGGTCCGATGACCCCGGCGTACAACGTGCCGGTGGTCGGATGAATCGCCATTCGAATGCGGGTCGCCTGCTGGAGGAGGTCGTCCCCGCCGATGCCGTCGCTATCGGCGCCGAGCTGGAAGCCGGTGTTGACGAGCTGCCATTGCGCGTCGGTGCCATCGAGGATGCCATCCCCATTGTCGGTAAAGCGGAAGACGCCCGAAGCGGGGTTGGCCGCATAAACGCTGACCGAGCGCGCGCCGCCATTGCCGGCGTCGAGCGCGAGATCCGTGTAGTGGCCAGCCGGGAGCCCACTCGTGGTGCCGGCCCCCGATATCTTCTCGATCTTCTCCAGCGTGCCGTCAGCCTTGACCTCCAGGCGGAAGAGGCCGCCCTTGTCGTCGAGGTTTGAATCCGAGTTGGCGTCGACGTCGAAAGTCGAGACGAACACCACTTGCGCGCCGCTCGCCGTCACCAGCGTCGTCGGCAGCACCTGCGTGATCGTCAGTCCCTTCAGCTCGTTGCTGCCGAGCACCTGCCAGTTGTCGCCGCGGTCATTGCTGAAGAGCAGGCCGATCTCCGGACCGCCGGCCTTGCGGAAGCTGCTCGTATTGCCGACGCCGGCATAGACGACGTTGCTCGCGATCGGGCTGATTGCCACCGAGCTAATGGATAACGACTGGAATCCGTCGGTGAGCGGCTCCCAGTTCTGGACGAGGAGCTCGACGCGGCGGTTGAGCGGCTGGACGCCGGCGATGTTCTCGGCGACCGGCCGGTCCTCGCCGTAGGCGACGACGCGCAGCCGGGACGCGTCGATGTGCCGGGTGTTGACGAGGTAATCCCGCACGCTGGTCGCGCGCGCGAGAGACAGCGTCATGTTGGCGGCGGCGTCGCCGCTCGAATCCGTATGCCCGCCGACCTCGACGGTCAGCTCGGGATGGGCCTCCAGGAAATCGGCGAAGGCGTTGAGCGTCGTCTTGTCGTCGTTGGTGAGCGTCGACTCGTTCAGGTCGAAGAAGACTTCCTTGCTGCCGGTATTGCGCCATACGCCGCCGTTAACGGTACCGAGGTAGATCGTGAATCGGTCGTTCGGATCGACGGCCACCGAATTGATCGCGCCGGAGACGGGGTCCCACGGCGCGGTGGCGCCGTCGAGGATCTGCGTGTAGGCGCCTGGGCCTTCCTCGGACCAGTTCGGCAAGTCATGGATGACGAAGACCTGGCCGCTGAAGAGATCGGCGTCGAGCGTCGCCCCCTCGCTCAGGAAGATCACCGCCCGCTGAAACGCGGACAGCGTCACACCCTCGAGCGCGGTGTCGGTAAGGACGGCGTTCGCGGAGGTGCTCGAAAGCAGCGTGTCGTGCGTGCCGCCGCCGCCCGAGAGCGAATAGGTGACGTCGGAATCGAGCGCGGCAAGCTGGACAGCGACCTCGTCATCGTCCCCGCCGGCGTCGACCGTGATCGTGGAGCCGGCGTCGAGCTCCCACATCACCCCGACGTCGATGCGGTCGTCGCCGCCGAGGCCGTTGATCACCAGGCTCGTAATCGAGCCTGCGTCGGTGAAGAAGACGTCCTCGCCGGTATCGATGCTGATGGCGAAGCTGCCGTCCGATGCGGTCCCTCGATCGGTGAGGACGATGTGATCCTTGCCCGCCGTACCGGAAAAGGTTCGCGTCGGCCCGACGGTCGCATCCACGAGCGGCTCGATGCCGTCGTACTGAATGACGTTGCCGTCGCGCGCGATCGCGCCCGCATCCGGCCCGCTGATGTCGTAGGCGACGCTGGAGAAGTAGCCGCCGTCCAGCACGATCACGTCGTAGCCGCCGGCGCCGCCCTCGATCTTTTCGCTCACGCTTCCGGCAGCTTTGACGACGAAAGTGTCTTCGTTGTCAGCGGCGCCCTGAAGATCTTCGAAGCTGCTGAACGTCACGCCGGCCACGTCGCCGCTGTTCGGGCCGCTCACCGTCCAGGTCGTGTCTCCGACCGGACCCTTCAACGTATCGGCAGCCTCTCCGCCCTTCACATCCTCGATGCCGGAGAAGCCGAGAAGCGCCGTCGCTGTTCCCGTCGCGAGATCGACCGTGACCGCGGAGGTCCACCCCGCGTAGTCGAGACTATCCGTGCCGCCGCCACCGTCGACGGTTCCGGCGAAGTCGGCGGCGTCGTCGAAGCCGAACGTGTCCTCGTCGGCGCCGCCTTGCACGTCTTCGATGCCGGTGAAGCGCGTGCCGCCGGCGTTGCCGCTGCCCTGCCCGGTGAAGCGCCAGACGGTCTTGCGCTCGGGTCCGCGAATGCGATCCGCGCCCTCGCCTCCGACGATCGCGCCGCTGAGGCCGCCTGCGGCCATGACCATGAAGACGTCGCCGTCCTTGCCGCCGAAGAGGTCCTCGATGCCGACGAAGGCGACATCGTTCAACGTTCCGGCATCGGCATCCGAGACGATCCAGGTGTTCGGCTTGTCCGCTCCCTGCAGCGAATCTTCCCCGAGGCCTCCCGCGATGACACCGGTGAGAGCGCCCACGTCGTCGAAGACGAACTTGTCGCTCGCGCTGCCGCCGGAAAGGTTCTCGATCTCCGCGAACGCAACCGCGCCGACGCTACCCGCGTTGGTGCCGCCGACGGTCCAGACGTTGTCTTCGTCGCGGCCGGTCAGCGTGTCATCGCCGGCGCTGCCGATAAGGGCGCTGAGGTTCGCAACGCTTCCCGCGCCGGTCGCAATCCCGGTCGCGAGGTCGACGCTGATGCCGCCCGCTTGCGAGGAATAGTCGAAGGTGTTGATGCCGCCGCGCCCATCGACCGTGCCGCTGATCGAGCCACCGGCGAAGACGAACCTGTCCGCCCCTGCTCCGCCGATCAGGTTCTCGATGCCCGTGAAGCTCTGGTCGTTGAGCGTTCCCTCGTTCGTCCCGCTGATGCGCCAGACGTTGTCCTGGTCAGCTGCAACGATCGTGTCGTTGCCGGCACCGCCATCGACGCTGCCGTTCAGGCTGCCGCCGGCGAAGACGAAGGTGTCGTTGCCGGCGCCGCCCGTCAGGTTCTCCACGCCTGTGAACGACTGAGCGTTCAGGGTGCCGGCGTTGTCGCCGGAAATGACCCAGACGTTGTCGTCGTCGGCCGCGACGAGCGTGTCCTCGCCCGCGCCGCCGGCGAGGTTCTCGACCTCCGTGAACGTTTGCCCGTTGAGGCTTACCGCATCGGTTCCGCTGACAGTCCAGACGTTGTCCTGATCGGCGCCAGCCAC
>DASUGM010000217.1:0-4475 GCA_036274055.1 Vicinamibacterales bacterium
GCTGCTCATCTTTCTTGAGCACGCCAAGGATCAGGAAATGGAGGTGGGTGAGGTCCGGGAGAGCGCGCTTCTGCATAATACGATCTTATATACGATCGGATTAGACGAGAAAACCCGCCCCGGGGTTTTGTTATTTCTTTCGGGTCATCAGCGCGAGATACCGGTCGCGTGGCTCGCCGGTCCAGCCGTTGACGCCCTTCGACGGCAGCCACCAGATGTGCAGGTAAGCGGAGATCACGACCGGCAGGGCAAGCAGCGCGTAGGCGAGCGCGCGTCCCCAGAGCTGGATGATGCCGATCACCGCGGCGGTAACGATCAGGAATTTGACGACGCGCTGCCAGCGCGGCTTGTGCTCCTCGAAACGGCCGAAGAGGATGCTGCCCACCGCGAACAGGCTCGTGACGACGGCGACGTCAAACCAGCGCGTGTCGAGAGCAAACATGGGCCAACCATAGCCGATCTGCCCGTCGACGAAACGCCAGACCACTACCGGCCTGCCCACCAAGCCAGCGCCCGACCACACCGGCGCCGGGAAACGATAGGAAGCGTGGCAATCAAACTGGCCGCGTTGTGCGCGGGCGCGATGCTCACGATTTCGCCGGTGCTGCCGCGGCATGCCGGGCAGGCGCCGCCGGCGACCGAACTGATTGGCACCTGGGTGGGCTCGATGGAGCACGACGGCAAGACCACGCCGCTGGCCCTCGAGTTCGAGAAGCGCGGCGATGACATCCGCGGCGTGCTGGTGGTGCCGGCGTTTCGCGGGAAATTCCCGCTCGGCGTGACCCGGCTGGCCGGCAATCAGATCGAGACCCAGGCACTGACATTCGATTTCGATCGCGCCGCCGGAATCATTTCAATCACGCTGCCTGAGGGCATCCTGCCGCGCTACCGCCCGCGGATGAGCTTCCATCGCTCGGACAAGCCGTTCGTTCTGCCGGAACGCCGCGACCCTCCCTTGCCGCAGCGCCTGCCGGTGTGGACCGCGGACCTGGGAGCGCCGCTGTGGGCCGACGTCGCCGTCGCCGGCGACGTCGTCTTTGCCGGCGCCGACGACGGGCGGCTGCACGCGATCGAGGCGCGCACCGGACGCGGTGGACGTTCAGGGCCGGCGGCCCGATTCGCGCGCGCGCGACCATCGCCGGCAGCGATCTCTTCGTGCCGTCAGACGACGGCATGCTGCATCGTCTCGATGCCGGAAGCGGCGAGGTTCGATGGCAGGTGCGGGTTGCCGACAAGCCGGCGGTGCGGCTGCCGCTGAGCGACGACAAGAGCCGCTACGATCATCGCGCCGCGGCCGTCGCAGTGGCCGGCGACAGGATCTACGTCGCGACCTACGAGGGCCGCGTGCTGGCGCTCGCGAAAGCGACGGGCGCGCGACTTTGGGAATTCACAGCTGGCGACAGCGTCGCGACAACGCCGGCGATCGCCAATGGCCTGATCTACGTCGGCAGCTACGATCGCTTCGTCTACGCGCTCGATGCCGCCACCGGCGCGCTGGCGTGGAAGTACGACACCGGCGATGCCGTGACCTCCAACGTCGCGCCCGCCGGCACCCGCGTCATCGTCGGCAGCCGCAGCTACGATCTCGAGTCACTCGACGCGCGCACTGGCGCGCCGCAATGGAAAAACTACTTCTGGTTCTCGTGGGTCGAATCGTCGCCGACGATCAGCGGCAATACGATCTTCATCGGATCGTCTGACGCCGGAAAAGTGTTCGCGATCGATCTCGCGGGCGGCGCGACGCGGTGGGAGGCCGACGCGTTCGGCAGCGCCTGGGGCCAGCCGGCGGTGAACGCGACGACGGTATTCCAGGGAACCGCCGGCGTGCTGCGCTACAGCGCGCCGCACCGCGGTGTCCTGCTGGCGCTCGATCGCAATTCCGGCGCGGTACGGTGGTGGTTCGAGCTGCCGCCGCCGGTGCCGCGCGACCCGGCGCCGCCCGAGCGCCGCGCCTACGGATTTGCGGCCTCGGTCGCGCTCGGCGCCGGTCTCGTCTTCGCGCCCGGTTTGGACGGCCGCTTGTACGCCTTCTCGCAGTAATACCCCGCCCTCTGCTAAGATCGATCGTCTGTCCGCCTATGCATGTGGCTTTCATGCGGGAAGCGCTCGCGCTGGCGGCACAGGCGGCGCAGGCCGGGGAAGTGCCGGTCGGCGCGGTGGTGGTGCTGGACGGCCGGATTATCGGCCGCGGGCACAACCAGCCGGTCGGCGCGCACGACCCGACCGCGCACGCGGAAATCGTCGCGCTGCGCGACGCGGCGAAGCAGGCGGGGAACTATCGCCTGACCCACGCGACGCTGTACGTGACGATCGAGCCGTGCCTGATGTGCGTCGGCGCGCTGATGCACGCGCGGATCGGCACGCTGGTCTACGGCGCGACCGAGCCGAAAGCCGGCGCGGTCGAAAGCACGCAGCGCGCGCACGAGCATCCGGCGCTCAACCACCGGATCGTCGTTGTCGCCGGCGTGCTGGCGGCGGAGTGCAAGACGGCGGTGCAGGAGTTTTTCAAGGAACGGCGGCAGGAGTTTTTCGAGCGCGCCTGACTTGGGTCTTGGGTCTTGAGTCTTGGGTCTTGAGTTTGAAGTTCTAAGTTTGAAGTTCTGAGTTCTAAGTTTGCGAGCGCGTTAGCGCGAGCAAATGCGGAGAGGTACCGAAGTGGTCGTACCGGGATCGCCTCGAAAGCGATTTGTCGCGAAAGCGGCACGTGGGTTCGAATCCCACCCTCTCCGCCAACCTTCGCCAAACGCTCGCTACGCTCGCGGCTTCGGTTGGCAGGCCGCGTAACTGCGAACGCAACTGGCCACTGGCGCGCCGCTTCCTCTGTTCGCTCGAGTACCCTATCCAGCAAAGCGATTCGTCTACATCATCCTAAGTGTGAACCATCCACAAGGGCGTAGTCGGCTCAGTGCCGGTCACGCCTTCGCGAACCGCCACTTCGCGGACGTGCCTGGTGACTTTGTCGTCGAAGGTGCCCGCGCCGCCTCTGATAGTTTGGCCATTCAAGATCCCGGCGAGTGATTTGCAGCTTTCCTTGTCAGACTCACTGCGCTTGGCAACAGCCTGCCCAAAAGGAGCACCCGAAGATGAAGCCAAAGAACACGATCTGCCTCTGGTTCAACAACGACGCTCAAGATGCGGCGCGCTTCTACGCTGCGACGTTTCCGGACAGTAAAGTGGTCGCGGTTCACGAGGCGCCGAGCGACTATCCGGGCGGCAAGAAGGGCGATGTGCTGACGGTGGATTTCACGGTTCTGGGCATTCCCTGTCTCGGCCTCAACGGCGGGCCGACGTTCAAACACACCGAGGCCTTTTCCTTTCAGGTCGCGACCGAGAACCAGGAAGAAACTGACCGCTATTGGAACGCGATCGTCGGCAATGGCGGCCAGGAGAGCCAGTGCGGCTGGTGCAAGGACCGTTGGGGTCTGTCCTGGCAGATCACTCCGCGCGTGCTCACCGATGCGCTGGCGGCCGGGGGCGCTGAGGCCAAACGGGCTTTCGAGGCGATGATGCCGATGCGGAAGATCGACGTCGCCGCCATCGAGAAAGCGCGGCGGGGCTGACGCGCGTCGAACGACGGCCGCCGAGCTAGACTACGGCCGCATGTCTCCTTTGGCTGATGTCCGTATCGCCTGGCGCGCTCTGCGTACGCGCCCGACCTACACGCTGATCGCGATCGTCACGCTCAGCCTCGTCGTCGGCGCGGGCAGCGCCGTGCTGGCGGTCATCAACGCGACGTTCATCCGGCCGTTGCCGTTCGCGGATGAGAGCCGGCTCGTCTCGATCTTCTCCCTGCCGCCTGGCTCGCAGAGCACAAACGGCGGTGCTCCGCTCTCTTCCAGCGCGTTCGTGCGCATGCGCGAGCGTCTGCGCACCGTCGAGAGCGTCGCGGGATTCTGGCCGCGCGATCGCACATTGCTCGTCGACGGCGCGGGGGAGTTGATCGCCACCGCGGGTATCTCGCCCGATTACTTTCAGGTGCTCGGCGTCGGACTCGCGGCCGGCCGGATGTTCACCGCCGACGAAGACGTGGCCGCGGCCCGCCTGGCCGTTGTCAGCAGCGCGTTCGCGGCCGCGACCCTGGGCAGCAGGACGCCGATCGGCGCGCGTCTCGTGATCGATGGCGAGACCTTCGAGGTCATCGGCCTGCTGCCGGCGATCAGCGAGGGCACATTCGTTGGCGCCCAGGTCTACACGCCGCTGGGCATTCATCGCGGCAACGAGCCGGTGCCGGCGTCGACGATCGTGCAGGCGGTCGCGCGGCTTCGGCCGGACAGCACGCCGCCGCAGGCGCGATCAGAAGTTGCCGCGGTGATGCGAACGATCGTCGAGGAACTCCCGGCGACGCTGTCGGGATGGTCGGCCGGTGCGGTGTCGATGCGCGAAGGTTTGTTCGGTGATTCCCGGCCGGCATTGACCGTGCTGTTCCTGGCCGTGTGCCTGCTGACCGCCATCGCCTGCGCCAATCTCGCGAACGT
>DASUGM010000218.1:0-16883 GCA_036274055.1 Vicinamibacterales bacterium
GCGATGGTCGAGGCCGTGACATACGCGCTCAACGAAGCCGACGAGACGCTCCTGGCCCGCTACGGCCGTTTTCTTGGGCCGATTGGCGAGCGGCTGATGGTCGACGCGCGCAAGAGCGGCGACAACGATCGCATCCGCGGCCTGCTCAACACCGCGCTGGCCAACTACGCGGCGAAGCTCAAGGGTTGCCAGTAAGAAAGAAACGAGGAAAAAGGGACCGGGTCGCTTTTTACGTTTTACGTAAAAAGCGACCCGGTCCCTTTTTCCCGACAGTCCACTCCAACTCAATTCGCCAGACCAGCGGCCAGATCCACCGTCATGCGCCTCATAGTGCAGGCCGTGATCCGTCCATATCTGTCATCACTCGCAGTCGCGCTGTCCCTCGCCGCGCTCGCGGAAACGCCTGCCGAGCCATCCGCCGGCGGTCTGCCGTTTGGCCTGTCGCCGGTCGGATTTCGCGTCGTCACCACGACTGACGCTGCTCGCGACAATCGCGTCGTCCGCATTCACGTCTGGTATCCGGCGACGTCGAGCGCGCAGCCGATCAAGCTCGGTGACTACCTGGGCACCGACGACGGCGGGCGTCGCGAACAGGTCGCCGACCTGACGTCGCTGACCAACCGTCTGTTTGGCCCGGCGCCGGACGGGGCTCTCGATGCCATCCTCAACACGCCGATGCGCGCCACCCGTGACGCGGCCTCGGCAGCGGGTCGAGCCCCGCTGATCGTCGCTTCGCTGCGGCCGCTATCCAATGCGCACACGTTCGAGATTCTGGCCAGCCACGGTTACGTCGTCGGCGCGGTCGCCTACTCGCCGGTGACCACCGGCGCCGGCGCGCCGCTCGAACGGGAAGGCCGATCGACCGACGGCTTGCGGCGGGACCTCGACACGGCGATTTCGCGCCTCCGTCCCGAACCGTTCGTCGCGCCGGGTCCGGTCGGCGCCTTTGGCTTCAGCGGCGCCGGGGTGCCGGCAATCGCGCTGGCCGCCGCGCGCGGCGACGTCACGGCGCTGGCGCTGTTCGAGACCGGATGGCACGGCAGTCTCGGGTCGTCTCTCTCGGCGATCCCCGGTTTCGAACTAGCTCGCGTCCGGGCGCCGTTGTTGTTTGTCTGGGGCGCCGGCATGGACGCCGCGGATGCCCACCTCGGCGACCTGCGGGCGATGGCCAGCCAGCCAAAGACGATCGCCTGGACACGGGCGGCCGGCCTGGCCCACTGGGATCTTGCCACCGAAGGCTATCTGAGCGCTGCCGATCCGCACTGGCGCACTGCGGATCGCGCGGCGGTTCGGGCCGTTTTCGAAGAGGCGAACGCCCTGCTGGTCGGCTTCTTTGACCAGCACCTCCGGGGTCGACCGGCGGCGGCGCTCCAGGCGCCACACTTCAAATTAGAGGCCTTGACTACTAGGTAGGAGTATTTTCGGCCTTCACCGGGCGATTTTTCCCCCGGATCTTGATCCAGGTTGTTGCATTTTGCCGGCCGCATCGTTTGGACATACAGAGCCAACCCCTGCTTTGAGGTCCGACCATGCATCAGTGCCGCACGCCCGCGTCGCACTACAGCGACTATCTCGAGCAGAACTACCACGTCGTGCTGGCCGTCCTGAAGCGGCTGGCGCGCCGGCACCGCCTGACGCGGGATGAAACCGACGAGTTGCACTCGCGGTTGCACCTGCGCCTCGTTCAGGACGACTACGCCGCGCTCCGTCAGTTCGAAGGCCGGAGCGGATTTGCGACCTACCTGACCACCGTCGCCGAGCGGCTGCGGCTGGACCTGCAGGTGTCGCGCTGGGGCAAGTGGCGGCCGTCGGTCGAGGCCGCGCGGCTCGGCGAGACCGCCTCGCAGCTCGAGCGGCTGATCTCGCGCGATCGGCTGTCGTTCGACGAGGCCTGCGAGATCCTGTGGACGTCGCATCGCGTCACCGCATCGCGTGCCGAACTCGAGCAGCTGCGCGATCAGCTTCCGGCGCGGCGGCCGCGTCCCGCGGTGCTGAGCCTGCAGCAGCTCGAAAGGTTTCCGGTGCCGGTGATGCCGGCGGCGACGACCCATCCCGATCGGTCGCCGGCGGTGCGGCGCGCGCTGGCGCGGGCGCTGTGCAGCCTGCCGGTCGCGGATCGGCGTCTGGTGCGGCTGCGGTTCAAGGACCGCTGGACGGTGGCGCGGATTGCGAGGGAGAACAACCTCGATCAGAAGTCGGCCTATCGCCGCTTCGACGCGATTTATCGTTCGCTGCGCGTATCGCTTACCGCCGACGGCGTCGATCGCGACGCCCTGATCGGCGCGTCCTAGTCGAGTTGCGTCGGGCCGGCGGGCTGGTGTCATACACGCCAGGCGCTGCGGGGAGCGGCGCCCAGCGTGGGCCCGCCGGTCGTTTTCCGACACCCATCGCGTAAAGCACCGATTCCGAGATGCCGTCAACGCGCAGCCGGCGCTCGATCGTCGGGTCGGCCAGCGCCGCCGTGCAGAACGGCGCCAGCCCGAGCCAGGTCGCGACCAGACAAAACGTCTGACCGAAATGGCCGGCTTCGAGCAGCACGACGCGGTAGGCGCGCGGTGACGAATACTTCCACTGCACTTTTTCAAAGCGCGAAGTGATGAAGAACACCGCGCCGGCGTTCGACGTCCACGGCTGACTGCCGAGGCTGCGCGCGATCTGGGCCCGCGTCCATGCCCGGCCGATCCTGACCAGCGTGTGCGTGTCGGATTGATAGCGATAGAGTCCCGACCGGAGTCCGCGGACCCGGCGCGCCAGCACGTAGGCCTCGAGGCTGTGGCACGCGCCGCCCGACGGCGACGTCTTCAGCGGAAACCGCATCGACGGCCGCGGATGGATCCAGCGCTGCGTGCCCCAGGTGAGGTCGAGCAGCGTCGCGACATCGCGCGCGGCAATCGCGCCGCGGCCGAACTGCCGCCAGGTCCGGCGCGCGAGCAGCACCGCCGGAAACGCGCCGCGCCGGCGCGCTGCCGGCAGCGGGATGCCGACGGTCGGCGGCTCCATGGCCGGCGGCGGGTTGGCCCACGCGAGTTGCTGCACGTCGCCCTCGGCAATTGGCGCGTGCTCGATGGTGCGAGTGTCGAGATGAAAAAACGCCGCTGAGGGCATCCAGGCCGCCCACGCCTCGAGGGCGCGCTCGCGGCGGTGCTGTGGTCGATCCCCGGATTCGATCAATCCGGCGCGGAGAAGGCGGCCGAGCGCGCGTCGAACGGCCGCGCGCGCCAGTCCCAGCCGCCGCGAAAGATCGTCGGCGTCCTGCCACGTGGACAGCGCGCCGAGCACGGCCAGATCGACCGGCCCGGCGCGCCATTCAGTGCCGCGCGCGTAGTTGCGGACAACGCAGTCGTCCTCATCCCACCAGGCAACGACGGCCTTGACACGGCGATACACGCGACTACTTCTTGCTGGCGCCCTTCTTTTTCGCCGTCTTGCGCATCGACGTCGCCGTCATCCTGGCGGTCGGCGGAATCGGCGAGAAGCTGTCTGGCCCGTCGCCGACGCATTCATCGTCGAGCGACGCTTTCATCTTGCTGAGGACGTTCAGCACGCGCTTCTTCCTGGTCGCGACGTCCGTGCCCCTGGCGTGCTTGCGAATCGACGCTTCGACTTTTTCAATTTCCTTCTTGATGTGCTTGAGGGAGCGAACTTTCGCCATGCGAGTCTCCTATCGAGTGGGGCGAACTATCGTCAGCGGCCGGGCGGCCGACGAGGAACGGTGACGACGATACGAACCGCTTCGGGCCGGGTGACCGGTACGTTCATCAACACCCGCTGGCCGCCGGGGTCCCACGCGTAGTTGTTGCGCGAGGCCGCGGGCGTCCGTACGTCGGTGGGAAACCCGGCCTTTTCGATCGCTTCGGCCGCCGATGTCGGTTTGGCATCGACAATTGTGAATCGATCGTTACGATCGAAAAATGACACCTCGCTATTAGACGGCCACGCAGGATCGGTTCCGCCGGTGGCGACGCGAAATTGATTGCCCGGCACTGGAAAGTTGCTGATCCAGAGGACGCGTTCGCTCGACACCCCGGTCTGAGCCATCGGCGGCTTGCGCGCGTAGATGATGCGAGAGCCGTCCGGCGAGAGCCGGGCGCCCACCTCGATGCCTTCGCCGGCATTCCATGGCGCGGCCTTGCGCGAAGCGTCGATCGGCGCGGTCCAGATCTTGTAGCCCAGCTCGCCCGTGAGATTGAGGAAGGTCACGACGCGGCTGCGCTCATGCCAGTCCATCGGCAGCACGTCCGCTTCGTTGTCGGGTGGGTTGAAGAAAACCGACTGCGACGGCCGATCGCTGTCGAAATCGCGGATGAAGATCTCGGATCGGCCGTGCTCAATCGACGTGTAGATCAGGTTATGCCCCGAGCCCCACACCGACGCTTCGACCGCCACGCTCTGGGTGATCGCCGGCAGTTGGCGCAGGCTCGGCAGCTCGTAAATCTCGATCGCGCTGATCGTGTCGCGGAAGCGCTGCACCGCCAGCAGGTTGCCGTCGCGCGAGATCGCCGGCGATCGAAACCGTCCGGGCAGCAACGACAGCGTCTCGAGACGTTTGCCCGCGCGATCGAACCAGGCCAATTCGCTCGACTCGGCTGCCGGCAGGTAGACCATCGTGCCGTCGTCGGCGAAACTGGCGACGGTCTGGAAGTCGTAGGTGGCGGCGACGTCCTTGATCATCATCGTCGGCGTGCCGACGGGCGTGCCTGAGGACCAGTCGACCGTCAAGGCCATCAAGTTGCCGCCCTGGACGAATGCGATTTTGTCGCCGTTTACGACGGCGCTGGTGTCGCTGCGGGCGAGGAACTTGCGCATCCGATTGTCGAGCGATCCCAGGTAGATCCCCCGCACGGCCGGGTCGTCGCTGAAAATGAAATAGATGAAGCGGTTGCCGTCGCGCAGGAACTGCGGCCACATCAGGCCGATTTCGCCACGCGTCGTGTCTCGCTTGACCACTTCGATTTCGCCGGCGCCGCCGCTGTCGGCGATGGCGGGTACCTGCCAGAGCCCGCTGTGGGTGCCTTTTGACAGCAGCAGGACCCCTTGCGCGTTCCAGGCGCCGCCGCGCGGTTCTCCGGCGGTCGCGCGGGTGCCGGCAGGTTTTGACCCTGGCGCGATACCGACGGTTCGCAAGGTCCCGCCCGGTTCGAAGAAGGCGACGCTCTGACTATCAGGCGACCAGAACGGCGTCTGCGCGCCGCCCGAGTCGACGATCATCCGCGCCTCGCCGGTGCTCAAGTCGTGGAGCCACAAGTGAATCAAGCCGTCGGCGCCGGTGACCGCCAAAGCCAGGAACCGGCCGTCCGGCGAAATCGTCGGCGAATTGCGGGAACTGTCCGGGAACTTCGTGCCGGGCGGCGGCTCGATTCTGAATGCCGAGAAACCAAGATCCGGGCCCGGCCGCGTCAATACCCACGCGGTCACGCCGGCGGCGGCGAGCACCAGCGCCAGCGCCGCCACGACCGCGACCATCGGCGGGACACCGACGCGCGTCACCGCGCCGTCGGTCACCGTCTGCGTCGCGCTCACCAGCGCCGCCTGCATCGCGCCGGCGCTCTCGAAGCGTTTGGCGGGATCGGGCTCGAGCGCGCGCTCGACGACCTGGACGAAGCGTGTCGGCAGCTCTGGTCGCAGATCCTGCAGGCGCTTTCGGTCGCGCCGCCGGTGCGCGTCGCCGATGCCTTCGAGCGACGCGGCTTTGACCGGAAACGCGCCGGTGACCAGAAAGAAGAGCAGCACGCCGAGGCTGTAGATGTCGCTCTGCGGCGAGGCGTGGCCGCCGTCGAACAACTCGGGCGCGAGGTAGAGCGGCGTCCCAGCGAGTTCCTTGCCGGTCGTCGCGGGTCCGGGTTCCTCCGGGCCGCGGTCGAGATCGCGGCCGAGCCCGAAGTCCATCAGAACGATGCGCCCGCCTTTTTCGCGGATGACATTCTGCGCCTTGACGTCGCGATGCAGCACGCCGGCCTTGTGCGCCGCCGCCAGCGCGCGAGCGATCGCGTCGCCGGCAACCAGGGCCTCGTCGGCGCTGAGCGGGCCGTCTTCGCCGACCATCCGCGCGAGCGTCCGTCCGTGCAGAAACTCGCCCCAGATGCCGACCTGGCCGTCGACTTCCTGCGCGCCGTAGATCGCCATGACGTTGCGATGACTGACGCGCGCGAGCATCTGGCCTTCGCGGACGATGGTGTCGGCTTTCGATCCGCGGGCGCGGGCGCGCAGCACCTTGAGCGCGACCTCGCGATCGAGCGTCGTGTCCCAGGCGTGAAAGACGTCGCCGAACGCGCCCGATCCGAGCTTCGATTTGATCACCAGCGGCCCGAAGCGCGGGCCGTCCACCGGCGCGGTCGGCGCGTAGGTGAGCACGCGCTGGGCGATCGAGGCCTCGACGGTCTCGGCCTGGCTCGGCCCGACGATCTGCCGGTGCAGATCGGCGATGCCGGCGATGATGCGGAGCTGGCGGATGTCCTGCGCGAGATCGTCGGAGACCTGCGAGGCCTCGGCGTCCCAGTTGATCGGCTTGCCGTCCGAGACCGCGGACGCCAGTTCGTCGAGGGGCGCCGGTTCGTCGTTCATGCCTGACGCATCTCACGAGCGAGGCGGGCCAGCGCGCGGCTCACCGCGACCCGTGCCGACGCCGCATTGGTCTTGCCGAGCTGCATCGCGATCTGATCGTAATCGTGACAGAGCTCGATGCGGAGCACGATCGCCTCGCGATCGCTGGCGCTCAAGCGGGCGAGCGCGGCCTCGTAGCGCTCGAGCGCGTCGGCGCCGATCGCTTCTTCGAGCGGCGAGGCATTGGGCGCCGGCAGGTCCGAGGTCACGACCGTGTCCTCGCCGCGGGTCCGCGATCGACGGTAGGCGTCGGCGAACCGGTTGGTCAGCGCCTGGCGCAAATAGGCCTGCAGGGCGCCGTCGCTGTTGATCTCCAGATGGCCGAGATTCCGCACTGTTTTGACCATCGTTTCCTGCACGACGTCCTCGGTGTCGAGCATGTTCCGCGCGGCCCGCGGCAGCCGTCCCGTCGCCCATCGCTTCATGCGCGGCAGATACCGGACCAGCAACTCATCGAGGGCTGCCTGATCGCCGAGGCGAGCCCGTTCGAGGAGCAGCAAGGACGAATCGAGATCGGGCGACATCGGCAAGGGTCGCCGAAATAGTAACCCGTCTGGCTGACCGGGCTGAATGCTCCGGTGGCGTCCGTCTAACCGCACACCATGCGTACCCGGCGCGAGTATTGGGCAGACGGTTCGTAGCGCCGATGCGCCGTTTCCGCGAGCTCGATTGGCTCTGGCTGTTCCTGCTGTCGTGGATCGCGCCGGTGATCTACGACGAGTACGTCGGCCTGCAATACTGGTCGAGCCTGCTCTTCTGGCTCGTGCCGATTGGCGTGCTGGCGCCGCGTTACCTGCACGTCACCGACGCGGGAGGCCGGCGCCGCCGCGCGTTCGTGATTGCGGTCGCGGCGATCACGATGCTCGGGCTGGTGCTCGACTTCGGATTCGGGCATCGGATTCTCCGGTTCGACGATCCGAACGTGCGCTATCTCGCCCGCCTGCCAGCGCTCTCCGGTTCGACGATTCCGATCGAAGAAGTGTTGTTCTACGCGCTCGGACCAATCGCGATCCTGCTCGTCTACGTCTGGTGCGACGAGTACTGGCTCGCCGCCTATAACCCCGGTCAGCTGCGGATCGTGCGCGCGCGCGACACGCGGCTGCGACTTTCGCTGCCGGCGCTGGCCTGGGGCGGCGCGCTGGTCGCCGGCGGCACGCTGATCAAATGGGCGTTGACGCATCAGCCCGGCTGGCCGCCGCAGTACTTCACGTTTCTCGTCGCCGTCGCGATCATCCCGGCGATTGGACTGTTTTCGGCCGTCGCCGGTCTGGTCAACTGGCGGGCGTTCGGTGTCACCACGTTGTACCTCGTGATGACCGCGGCGCTGTGGGAGGCGGTGCTCGCCCTGCCGCGCCACTGGTGGGGCTATCAGGCGCCGGCGATGATGGGCTTGTGGGTCAAGACGCTCTCGCCGCGCGATGACTGGTGGCTACCGGTCGAGGCCGTCATCGTGTGGATCTGTACGCCGTTCTCGGTGGTGATGATCTACGAAGCGGTCAAACGTTATTTCTACGCGGCGACGCCGGAAAAGCCGGTCTATCAGCCTTACGCGTAGCGGACGCCAATTGCCGGATTGCCGAATCGAGGGCATTGCCGAATTGGATTGCTCGATTGCCCGATTGCCGCAATCAATGCCGCATTGCGGATTGCCGGATTGGCGCCTGACGGCGATTGGCAAATTGACGTCATCGCCGTATTTGTTCGACTGGCAATCCGGCCAATCCGGCAATCCGGCAATCCGGCCAATCCGGCCAATCCGCAAATCCGGCAATCCGCGCGGTGCAATGCGGCAATCCGGCAATCTGCCATTGATTGTGGCAATTGGACGATTGGGCAATCCAATTCGGCAATGCCCTCGATTCGGCAATCCGGCAATTGGCCAGGCTCGTCCGCTACTTGCATTCCGTCGACAGCATTTTGATCGACGAGACTTGCAGCGTCGCCTTCGGCGCGTCGGGCGGCAGCGGCTTGGCCCCCGGTTTCATCGCCGGCGCGTTCATCACCAGGCCGACGACTTCGACGCGCTGATTCTGGTGCTTCGAGAAGTCGATCGTCGAGGTCGCCCCGGTGAGCCAATACCGCGGCTCGACGGTGATCGGCGCCTTGGGCGGCGGTGGGGCTGGCGTCCCGCCGCGGCCGGCCGGCACGACGGGTGAGGCGCCGCCGGCCTGTGCGTCGATCAACATGTACATCAGCGGAGCGTCCGGCATCGCACGATCGACGCAGCCCTGAACCGAGACAGGCGTCGGCGTCGGCTTTTGCATCGAAGGCGACGGCGTCTGCGGCATCGCCGCCAGGGTCGCCGATGCGCTAATCATCACCGCGAGTGCCATCATCTTCATCGCACACCTCCCACCGTTGGAACCCCGAGGGGCCATTGCCGTAAAAGGTGCAAGACGTGTTCCGTTTTCCAGGGGTGACCTCATGGCGAAGAAGAAGAAGACCGCGAAGAAAGCTGCACCTACAAAAAAGCATGCGAAAAAGAAGACGCCGATGAAGAAAGCCGCCGCCAGGACGAAAGTCATGGCGGTTCCCGCCGGCTACCACACGGTGACGCCGTATCTCGTCTGTCGGAACGCCGCCGCGGCGATTGACTTCTATAAGAAGGCGTTTGGCGCGAAGGAAAAACTCCGCATGCCGGCGCCGGACGGCTCGCTCATGCACGCCGAGATCATCGTCGGCGACTCGCACATCATGCTCGGCGACGAGAATCCCCAGATGGGCGGCAAATCGCCGCAGGCCCTCGGCGGCTCTCCGGTCGTCGTGTTCCTTTACGTGAAAGACGTCGACGCGCTGTTCGCCCGCGCCACCGCCGCCGGCGCCACCGTGACGATGCCGCTGATGAACATGTTCTGGGGCGATCGCTACGGCAAGCTCAAGGACCCCTTCGGCCACGAGTGGTCCGCGGCGACGCACATCGAGGATGTCTCGCCCAGGGAGATGGCCAGACGCGGCCAGGAAGCGTTCGCCCAGATGGGCGGCGGGCAGTAGGCCCAAGGGTTCAGGCCCCTGGGCCGGCGGCAGCGCGTGCGAACGGACGGCGGAATGCTCTGGCGACGATCAAGCCTCGGCGCCATCGCGCGACCGCCGATTCGATCAATCCCAACCGGACCAAAATCCCGCGCGAGGGCGGCAGCTCTCGCGCGGTGATACCGGTCTGCCATCTGAAGAAGCCGTAGAGCAGCGCCAGCCAGGCGCGGCCACGCAGCCGCGCCACGCCATTCTGCGGGAGCTCGAAATCGGCATAGATCCACAGCCCGCCGGGGACCAGATGATTGAGGACTCGCGCAACCAGCGCCTCGACTTCCGCGGTCGTAAAGCAATCGAGAAAAAACAGGGTGACGACGGCGTCGTAACGCGCGGCGCCGAGCTCGATTCGGCGCGCGTCGGCGTGTTCGAAGACGACGCGATCGGCTCCGGCGAGGGTCGCGACACGATTCTTCGCCCGCTCCAGCATCGCGGCACTGGCGTCGACGCTCCGGATGCTGGCACGCGGCGCCGCCGCGAGCAGTTGCATCAGCGCCCGGCCGTCGCCGTCGCCGAGCACGAGGATGTTCCGGCAGTCGCGCGCGCGATCGAGGAACTGAACGCGCGCGCGTTCGAGATCGCGCCCGAACGCCGCGCGCTCGAGCCACGCGTAGATGCCGGCGACGCGGTCGAAATTCTTCTCCGCCATCGTCTATAGCAGCAGCGCGATCGCCGGGGTCATCAGCGCGACGTCGGCAAGCACGCGCGCGCGGTAGCGGCCGAGCGGCGCTTCTGCGTGGTTGATCCCGAGCAGGAGCAGCGCGCTCGCGCCCGCGCAGGCCGCCGCCATCGAGAGCGCCGGCGGGCCGAGCCAGCCAAGCGCGAGCGCGGCGAGCGCGACCGTCAGCGTCAGCCCGCGCGCGATCCTCGCGCCGGCGTCAAACTGCATCGCCAGCGAGGTCTGGCCGTGGCTGGCGTCGACGTCACGCTCCCACGCCGAGATCAACGCGCAGTTGGCGAAGCAGAGCAGGGCGAACAGCGCGATCGCCCACCAGACCACGGCGTCGTGCGGTGGCAGGACGACGAACAGCGCGGCGCCCGCCGCGAGCAGGGCAGCGATGATGACCTCTTTCGGCGCGCGCCACCGGCGCTCGCGGTGGACGAGCTGATGCGAGAGCAGATACGCGGCGACCGGCCCGAGCAGCAGCAGGCCAGCGAGAAACTCGCGTCGGTCGAGCCGGACCCATGCGATCGCAACATCGACGACGAAGGCGACCAGCCAAGCGGCCGCGATCGGCCAGCGATGCCGTTGATAGAAGCGATGACGTTTGGTGCGGATTTGCGCCGGCCGCAGCCGCCAGCCCTCGATCCACCGATCGGCGGCATAGGCGAGCCAGACGGACACCGCGAGGACGACCCCGTGTTCCCAGTCGAGCCGGATATTTGCGACGCGCGCCAGCAACCGTTGCCACAGCCCGGTCACGATCGGCGCGTCGATCGAGAGGATCGTCGGCCAGAGCCACCACGGGATCTGGTCGTCCGCGATCGGACGCACGCACCATCATTGATCGGCGCGGGGGGCGCGTCGCCGCGGCGATGGTTCGTCCGGCGGACGCACGGGACCTAATCCGGCCGCGTCGAGGACGTGTGTCTCGCGGCGAGCTCCGGTCGACACCGCGGGAGCCGCCACGCTCCTTCCGCGCAGGTTTCGACCTTCGATCCTCGGGCCGCTCCGCTACATCCGCCGCATTGTTTGCTCCTTCGCGGAGGTCGGCCCTCGAAACCTGCGCTCCATCCGCGCGCGGCTCATGCTGCGCCGCCGCGGTGCTCCCAGTCGCACGCCGCGAGACACACGTCCCCGGCGCGGCCGGAACTGAGGGCGCCAGGGGAACCGCCGCACGTCGCACGCCGCATCGCGCATGGCGCACCGCGCACGGTCTTCGATATCCTGTGCTCTCGCGGAGGAACCCATGACGGTCCGAAGGATGCGCTGGACGTTGGTGTCGGCGCTGGCGTGTGTGGCGGTGGCGGGCGCGATGCGATCGGCGACGGTGTCGGCGCAGGCGCCGGCGACGCGGCCGATGACGTTTCTCGACATGCAGCAGATGCGCAGCGCCGGATCGCCGACGCCGAGCCGCGACGGCAAGTGGATGCTCTACACGGTCTCGTCGCCGAACTGGCAGGACGCCGAGCGTCAGACGGATCTCTACCTGGTTTCGATCGACCAGGGCGTCTCGTCGACCAGGCAGCTGACGTTCACGACCGCGAAGAACGAGACTTCGCCGCAGTGGGCGCCCGACGGCAGCATGTTCTTCTTCCTCTCGAATCGCGAAGCTCCGGCAAACGCGTCGTCGCAGAATCAGCTCTACATGATGCGCGCCGACGGCGGCGAGGCGCGGCGGATCACCGATGCCAAGGACGGCGTCACCGATTACGCGATTGCCCCCGTCGGGGCCGGCGGCACCAGCAGCGGCATCGTCTATCGCAGCGGCAAAACTGATGCGCGACAGCTCTACCGTCTGCTTGGCTGGCTCGGCAGCAACAACGCGGTCCCGGCCGAGATCGCGACCGAACAGCTGACCAGACACGCGACCGGCGTGGACACCTGGCGCTTTTCGCCCGATGGCCGCCGCGTCTATTTCATCTCGCCCGACAAGATCGACGACGACGAGAAGGCCCGGCGCGAGAAGAAATTCACCGTCAACATCCGCAACATGGAGACGCCGTTTGCCGGTCTCTGGTCGCTGGATTTGAGCGACCGCAAGGCCGCGCGCATCGGCGAGGAAGGCGCCTACTCCGTCTCCGGCTTCACGATGAGCGACGACAGCAAGTGGGTCGGCTTCCGCGGCGGATCGATCAAGCGGTACGAGCGCAACATCACCGCCGAGAACCTCTACGCGGACCTCTATCTCTACGAAGTCGCGACCGGCCAGATCGAGCGGCTGACCAACAACGTCGAAGTCGGCGAGAGCGGCCCGAACTTCTCACCCGACGGCCGGTTCGTGGTCTTTTCCGCCCCGGACGAGATGACGCGGTACAGCATGGCGAACAACCGGCTCTACATCCGTCCGGTCGCCGATCGCGGCAAGGCGTTCCGCAAGCTCGACGGCAGCTTCGACGGCGATCTTTCGGCCGGCTTCTGGTCGAAGGACGGACGCACGATCTATTTCAACGAAGGCTGGAGGGCGACCAATCAGCTGTTTGCCCTCGACGTCGATCAGAACACGGTGCGGCAGATCACGAAAGAACCGGCCTCGATCACCGTGACCCGCGACGACGACAGCGGCTGCCTGCTCATCAACTTCGCCGACGGGAAGACGCCGCCGACGCTGTTCACCGCGGCTGGCGTCGAGCAATTGGGGTTGAAGACGTCGTGGCGCCAGCTCACCGATCCGAATCCGCAAGTGCGCGGTTTCGCCCTCGGCCAGGAAGAAGAGATCACGTGGACGTCGACCGACGGCACGAAAGTCGGCGGCGTGCTCGTCAAACCAGTCGGGTATCAGCCGGGCACCCGCTATCCGTTGATCGTCGCGATCCACGGCGGCCCGGCGTCGGCCGACGTGCTCAGCTTCAACGGCGGCTACGGCGCGCAGGTCTACGCCGGCGCCGGCTACGCGGTGCTGCGGCCGAACTATCGCGGCTCCACCAACTACGGCGTCAAGCACAAGACCGCGATCGTCGGCGATTATTTCAAGCTCGGCTACGACGACATCATGACCGGCGTCGATTACCTGATCGCGCAAGGCATCGTCGACGGCTCGAAGATGGGCGCGCTCGGCTGGAGCGCGGGCGGCCACTGGTCGAACTGGATTCTGACCCACACCGATCGCTTCAAGGCGATCAGCACCGGCGCCGGGACGTCGAACTGGATCTCGATGTACGCGCAGAGCGACGTCCAGCGCAACCGCCAGTTCTATCTCGGCGACAAGCTGCCGTACGACGACTACGACGCGTACTGGAACCAGTCGCCGCTGAAGTACATCCGCAACGCCAGGACGCCGACGATGATCCACGTCGTCGAAGGCGATCCGCGGGTGCCGAGCCCGCAGTCGGTCGAGCTGCACATGGCGCTCAAGCAGATCGGGGTTCCAACCGAGCTATTCATGTATCCCGGCAACTCGCACGGGATTCCCGACGCGCGCAATCAGCTGGTCAAGTCGGTCAGCGAGATGGCGTGGATGGACTACTACGTCAGGGGCAAGGGCGAGAAGTTCTCATGGCGCATGGTCATGGACACGCTCAAGTAAATGGCGACCGCAAAGTCCACGTTCGTCATCGACAAGAAAGTCCCGACGGCGGTCGAGTGGAACGTCGGCGGCGCGGCCCGCAACCGCTACGAGAAGACGTTCTCGGGCGACATCACCGGCACCAGCCTGGTCGAGGCGACGATGCTCGGCCTGGGCGACGGCAAGCCGCTGGTCTACATCGCGATCGAGGGACTCGACGTCACCGTCAACGGCAGGAAGGGCACGTTCATCCTGCTGCATCGCGCCGTGCATCCCGAGGACGGCACGACGGCGTGGACGATCCTCGATGGCTCGGGCAGCGGTGAGCTCGCGGGGATTCGCGGCTCGGGCACGATCACGCCAGGCCACGAGTTCACGCTCGAGTACGAACTCTGAGAGGCCGCGATGACTGGACCAGCAGTGACGCTCGAGCGCGTCGCTCGGACGCCGGTCGCGGCGATCCGCCGCGAGGTGACGCGTTCAGAGCTGCGACGACGGTGCACATGGGCCCGTACGACGGGCTCGCTCGCGCGCACGACGCAATTCAGGCCTGGTGCAAAGCCAACGGCCATCGCCTCGTCGAGCCGTGCTGGGAACTTTACGGCCACTGGCAGCGCGAGTGGGGCGTCGACCCGTCGCTGATTCGGACGGACGTCTACTACCTGATCGCTTGAGTATCCCGTCGTTCTTTCGTTCGGGACTTCGGGAGTTCGGATGTTCCGTTCCTCCGTTCTTGCGTTCCTCAGTCAAGCGATCTGCGTGCAGAACGCGCCCCTCGAAACTGGCGACCGCCACCGGACCGCTGGCCAGCGGACTGACCGCGCCGCTCACCATCGCGGTCTGATCGTCGCCGGGAGAAACCTTCCTGCCGCGGCCGGAATCACACTTTCAATGACGTGCCGCGAGGTCGTGGACTGTCTTGGCGACCGCGTCGCTCGCGAGCTCGCCGACGACTGCGAGGCCGATGTCGAGCGGCACCTTGCGCGGTGCCCGAACTGTCGCGCCTTTGTGTCCCAATACCTGGCGACGATAGCGGCAGCGCGCGCCGCTTACGCGACTACTTCAGATGACGACCGCCGTCGACGCGGATCGTCTCGCCGGTGATGAAGTCGGTTTCGACCAGCGCGATCACGGCCTTCGCGATTTCCATCTCTCCGCCCCATCGCCCGAGCGGCGTGGCCGCCGCGACCTCGTCACGTTCGTGGGCCGTCATGTCCGGCGGCGGCAGAATCGGTCCGGGCGCGATCGCGTTGACGAGAATCTGTGGCGCCAGCTCGAGCGCCAGGGCTTCGGTCAGCGCTTTCACCCCGGCCTTGGCGACGTAGTAGGCGACGAAGTCCTTGTACGCGGGTCGGCCGCTCGCGGCCAGCCAGTCGGCGAAGTTGACGATGCGTCCACCGGCCCTCATGTGGGGTGCCGCCGCCTGGGAGCAGACAAAGACCGCCTTGAGATTGACGCTGAGGTCTTCGTCCCACGCCTCGCCCGTCAGCGTGTCGAACGGACGCGATTGATAGACCGACGCCATGTTGACGAGGACGTCGAGCTTGCCGAGTTGCGCCACGGTCTGCGTGACCAGCGCCCGGCAATCCGCCTCCCGTGAGACATCGGCCTGAATGGCGACGGCGCGCCGCCCGTGCGACTGCACCTCGGCGACCGTCTCGTCGGCTTCCGCGCGCGATCGGCGATAGGCGACCGCGATGTCGGCGCCGCGCAGCGCCAGCTCGCGCGCCACGATCTGGCCGATCCGTTTGCCGCCGGTGATCAACGCCACTGCATTTGTCAGCGTCATAGCGCTCCCACGAGCATTATCATCGGAGGCCGGGACCATCGTTGACCACCGCTCCAGTCCTCTCCTTCGGCGATTTCCGCCTCGATCCGTCCAGCGGCCGGGTCTATTGCGGCGACACCACCGTGCCGCTGACGCCCAAGGCCTTCGCGCTGCTCCAGTGTCTGGCCGCCAGTCCCGATCGGCTGATCTCCAAGCAGGAGCTGCTCGACGCGGTGTGGCCGAATGTGTTCGTCGGCGACGCCGTCCTCAAGAGCACGATCCGCGAGCTCCGCAAAGTGCTGGGCGACGACGCCGGGACGCCGAAGTACATCGAGACGGCGCACCGCCGCGGCTACCGTTTCATCGCCCCGGTCACCGCCGATGACGCGCCGGCCGCCGCGGCCGCGTCGCCGCCGATCGTCGCGCCGCGCGTCCACTACGCGCGCAGCGGCCACGTCAACATCGCCTATCAGGTCGTCGGCGACGGCCCCATCGATCTCGTCTTCGTGATGGGCTGGGTGTCGCATCTCGAGTACTTCTGGAACGAGCCGCACTTTGCGCGGATGTTGTCGCGGCTGGCGTCGTTCTCCCGCTTGATTCTGTTCGACAAACGCGGCACCGGCCTGTCCGACGCGGTTCCGGTCAGCCAGCTGCCGACGCTCGAGCAGCGGCTCGACGACGTCCGCGCGGTGATGGACGCGGTCGGATCGACGCGCGCGGCGTTGCTCGGCATTTCGGAGGGCGGACCGCTGTGCAGCCTGTTCGCGGCGACCTACCCGGAAAAAACCGAAGCGCTGATCATGATCGGCAGCTACGCGCGCCGGATGCGCGACGACGACTATCCGTGGGGGCCGACGCGCCCGGAACGTGACGCGTTCCTGCAGACGATTCTCGATCAGTGGGGCGGACCGGTCGGCATCGAGGACCGCGCGCCGTCGATGGTCCACGATCCGTCGTTCCGCGCCTGGTGGGCGTCGTACCTGCGGATGGGCGCCAGCCCCGGCGCCGCCGTCGCGCTCACGAAAATGAATGCGGAGATTGACGTCCGCGACGTGCTGCCGTCGATCCGCGTGCCGACCCTGGTCCTGCATCGCGAAGGCGATCAGTGCCTGAAAGTCGAAGAGGGGCGCTACCTCGCGGCGCGCATTCCCGGCGCCAAGTACGTCGAGCTGCCGGGTAATGACCATCTGCCGTTTCTCGGCGACCAGGACGCGATCGTCCGCGAGATCGAAGCGTTCCTCGCGCACACGCACGATCGGGCGGCGGCCGAGTTGGTGCTGTCGTCGATCCTGACCATCCGGTCCGGCGCCCGGCCGGGCGAT
>DASUGM010000219.1:0-11589 GCA_036274055.1 Vicinamibacterales bacterium
TACGGCGGGCCGTCCTTGTCTTCGCCGAGCAGCTTGCCGTCGACGTAGAACTGGACCGGACTGAGGGTCGCCTCTTTCTCCTGGGTGACGCGCGCGACGATGCGGACCGGTCCGGTGATCCCGGTACGGCCGAGCGGCGAGGTCAGCACCACCGACAACTCGGGCTTGGCTGACTGCGCACTCAGCGTGACTAACCCGGCCGCGACAACGGCCGCGACGAGCCTCACTGCGTGGTGAGATGGCGCTGTTGTGTCACGCCCTGCGTCTCGTCGACGAAGTAGCTGGCGCACGCCGCCTCCATGAGTTCGGGGGTGAGCGTTCGCGGCTCACCCAGATACTCCGCGAGCGACAACGACTGCTCGATCAGGTCGCGCGGATGGCAGCCCCGCGGCGCGATGCCGCGCGGCGTGTAGAACTGGGTCATCAGATAGTCCACGAGCGACGGCTCGTAGAGCAGGCCGCGGTCCATGCAGGCATTCGACCAGATCAGCTTGAACTCGTCGAGCGTCGGGCTCTCGGCAAAGACCTTGTAATGGATGCGGCGCAGGAACGCTTCATCGACGAGCTCGACCGGCTTGATGTTGGTCGCAAAGACGACCAGCACCATGAACGGCACGTCCACCTTCTGCCCTGACTGCAGCATCAGGTAGTCGACCCGGCTTTCCAGCGGCGAAATCCAGCGATTCAGGAGCGCCTGCGGCGGCACCCGCTGGCGTCCGAAGTCGTCGATGACCAGCACGCCGCCATTGGCGAGCATCTGCACCGGCGCGCGGTAGAAGCCCGAGATTGGGTTGTAGGCCAGCTCGAGAGCATCGAGCGTCAACTCGCCGCCGACGGTGACCAGCGGCCGCTTGCAGCGTACCCAGCGGCGATCGTGCAGGCTGCCGAGTTCGAGCGCCTCGGACGCCGGCGGATCCGGCAGCGGTTCGTGGTTGACCGGGTCGAACACCTGGATGGTGTGGCCGTCGACATCGACGGCGTGCGGAACTGACAGTTCCCCGCGCAGCAGGTTCCGGATCGCCTGCGAGATGACGGTCTTGCCGTTTCCCGGCGGCCCGTAGACGAACAGCGAATGCCCGGCGTTGACCGCCGGGCCGAGCTGATCGAGCACGCGATTCGGCAGCACCAGGTGCGAGAACGCGCGGCGGACGTCGGCGCGCGACGACGTTCGCGGCACGGCCTTTTCGAATCGGCCCATGTAGTCGACGTACTGCTTGAACGGCACCGGCAGCGGGCCGACGTACTTGTTGCTCTCGAGCAGCGCGGCGGCGCGCTCGCGCCCCCGCGTGGTGATGCGATAGCGATACGACGGTGCGCCGAGGTTGGTGCCGCCGACGATCTCGACGAGGTGCTGAGATTTCAGCGGATCGATGCCCGGCTCGATGACCGGAAAGCCGACGCCGAGCCGCTGCGCCAGTTCGAGGCCGGTCAGCTCGCCCGCGAAGTGCAGCGTCTTGAGCAGGATCTGGACGACGAGATCGAGCCGGAGCCCGGACTCCTCGAGGTTCTGCGGCGCGGGCAGCGGAACGGTGTCGGCGGTGTGGTCGGCTGGGGAGGACAGCATCATCGAATCCTTTCGTCAGCGCGCGCGGCGCGTAATCTGGCGTACCGGGCCTTCTCGCAGGCCTCGACACCCGGAAGGTCGCCGCGGCAGGCCTCGGCAAACATCGCGGCGGCATCGGCAAAGCGGCCCGCCGAGAGCAGCACGATGCCGAGGTTGTAGCGGGCTTCGAGCGGATTGCGCGCGGCGGTCGTAAACGCCCGTTCCGCCGCCGCGAAGTCGCCTTCGGCGGCGTTGAGCAGCGCGAGGTTGTTGCGCGCGATCACGCTGCCGGGATCGAGCGCGAGCGCGATGTCGCACTGCGCGCGCGCGGCGACGCCGTCGCCCCGGATCGTCGACACATAGCAGAGATTGGCGCGGATGTGCGGGGCGGCCGGCGCCAGCACGGCCGCGCGCTTGAAGCGTGCCTCGGCTTCGTCGTTGAGGCCGAGCGCGAAGAGAATCGTGCCGATGGTGTTTTCGATCTGCGCGGAGTTGCGCGCCAGCGCGAGCGCGCGGTACGCCTGCCCCAGTGCCATCTCCGGGCTGCCCCAGTCGCGCCAGGCGCGCGCCAGTCCTTCGGACGCTGCCACGTCCTTGCTGTCGAGCTTGAGCGCCGCGGTGAAGTGCTCCACCGCCTTGTCGTAGATGTGCAGGGACAGGTAGCGTTCGGCGACGCGGCGATTCGTGACCGCCTTCGGCTCGGTTTTGAGCTCGGCGAGCGCCTGGGCCAGCGTCTGGTCGTCGGTCTCGGCGACCGGAATGACCGGCGCCGGTTCACGCTCGGCTGGCGGTACCGCGGGTGGGGTCGCGGTCGACACCACCGGCTCGGCCACCTGCTCCGCGCCTTTGCCGAGGTCGGCCGGCAACTCGAGGGCCGGTGTGCCCTGATGAACGAAACGCTCAGCGAGCGTCGGCGACCGGTGCGACGCGCAGGCGCCAGCCAGGCACGCAACGACCGCGAGCAGGCTGGCGCGGTTGCGCGCCGTCACGGGTTCAGTCCTCCCGATTCATCCGGCTGCGCCGGCGCATCATGTAGAGAATCAGGAACACCGCCGCCAGGGCGAACGCAACAATCTGATACGTCTCCATCCTCTGCTCCCTCTGTTGGCCCGGCCGACCGCCGGCTGGCCGCGTGAGTCGTGCCTACTGGCCCAAAATCTGGCCGAACATGACGCGCATGAACTTGATGACGGCCGGCCCCAGCGTCACGACGAAAAAGGCTGGGAACAGGCAAAACACTAGCGGGAACACGAGCTTGACGCCAATCTTGGCCGCCCGCTCCTCCGCCCGCTGCCGGCGCTTCGTCCGCGAGACCTCCGCGTGCGTTCGCAGAGCCTGCGACACACTGGTGCCGAACTTATCGGTCTGAACCAGCATCGCGACAAGGGATCGGACGTCCTCGACGCCGGTTCGGGATGCCAGATTGCGAAAGGCTTCGAGCCTGGGCTTGCCGGCTCGCGTTTCGGTAATCACCAGCCGGAGTTCCTCGGCCAGCGCGGGGTAGGCCAATTCCAGTTCGTCGCTGACCTTGAGGATGGCCTGATCCAACGCCGAACCGGCTTCGAGACAGACGATCATCAGGTCGAGCGCGTCCGGCAGCCCGTTCTGGATGACCTTCTGGCGCTTGGTGATGAGGCGACCCAGGATCAAGCCGGGCAGCAGGTAGCCGAGCACCGCGAAGATGCCAGCCAAGATCCACGCCTGGTTCGCGGGCAAGAACGTGAACGGCACCAACCCGAGGACGATCGGACAGACGAGCTGCGCGATCGTATACACAGCGACCGGGGTCATTGTGTAGTAGCCGGCGCGGACGAGCTGCCGCCGCAGGCTCGACATGTCCTTCGGTGACCGCGGTACCAGCGTCACCGCCTTTTTCACGAACGGGCTCGGCTCGGGATCGAGAGACGGACCTTCGATCAACACTCCGGTGGCGGTGACCTGGCCGGCGCGCTGCAACCGCCGCCGCTCAGGCGCCGACTGGGTGAGCGCGAACTGCATCAGCAGACCGGCGCCGAGCGCGACGGTTCCAAAGACCGCGACGATGGTGATGAACAGTTCTAACGTCACGTCAGTACTCGATGTCCGTAATCCGGCGCATGATCAGCGTGCCGACGACCTGCAGGAAGATCGCGACGATGATCATTCGGATTCCCACCGGATCGCCGAAGAGTGTGCCGAGATGGTCAGGGTTGAGCAGCAGTGTCGCCGCGGCCAGGGCCGGCGGCAGACACGCGAGCACCCACCCGGTGATGCGTCCGTGCGCCGAGATGACGCGAATTTGTCGCTTGACCTTGAAGCGATCGCGGATCACCGATGAAAGATTGTCCAGCACCTCGGCGAGATTGCCGCCGGTCTCGCGCTGGGTCAGCACCGCGGTTACGAAGAAGCGCGCGTCGAGCACGGGGATCCGTCGGGCAAAATTACGCATCGCGTCAGGCAGCGTCAAACCGAAGTTCTGCTCGTCAAAGAGGATTCGAAACTCGCCGCCAACCGGTTGCGGCATTTCGTCGCCGACCATGCCGAGTCCGGTCGGCAGCGCGTGGCCGGCGCGAAGGGCCCGGGCGACCAGATCGATCGCCTCGGGGAACTGCTCCTCGAACTTGAGCATCCGCTTGGTGCGCGCGCGGCGGATCAGCATCGTCGGAACGCAGGCGGCGAAGACGCCGACACCCAGCGCGACGACCGCTATGTGGACGATGAAGTACACGAACACCGCGGCGCCGAACCCAACCCCGAACGTCGTCAGCAAGTAGCTGCCGACGTTCATCTTCGATCCAGCCTGCTCGAGCATCGTCTGGATTCGACCGGTCATCGGTCCGGCCTTGGCGAGCGCTCGGTCCAGCGCCGGCACGGTGCTGTGCCGCTCTTCCGGCTTGAGCACGCCGCGCAGATTCTTCGGTTTCTTCTCGCCGCCGCGCGGCTTCAGCCGCTGCAGCAGTGCGTCTTCCTCGCGGACGACCAGCAGCCAGTAGGCGCCATAGACGATGGCGACGACGCCGACGAAGACCGCGAAGGTGATGAGCTGCACGTCCCGGCTCTAGTTGACCTGGTGTGAGTGTTCGAACAGCGATGCCGGCAGCGGGATCCCGGCAGAGGCCATCTTCTCGCTCGCCTTCGGCCGAATACCGGTGGCGCGGAAGCGTCCCTGGACCTTGCCCTGCGGGTTGAGGCCCTGGCGATCGAATACGAAGATGTCCTGCATCGTGATCACGTCGCCTTCCATGCCGGTGATCTCGGAGATGTTGGTGATCCGGCGCGAGCCGTCCGACATGCGCGACACCTGAATGATGATGTTCACCGCCGACGCGATCTGATGACGGATCGCCTTGTCGGGCAGGTTCAGGTTGGCCATCGCCACCATCGTGTCGAGGCGGTACAGCGCGTCTCGCGGCGTGTTGGCGTGGACGGTCGTCAAGCTGCCGTCGTGGCCGGTGTTCATCGCCTGGAGCATGTCGACGGCCTCGTCACCGCGGACCTCGCCGACGACGATGCGATCGGGCCGCATACGCAGCGCGTTGATGACGAGCTGCCGCTGCTTGATCGCGCCCTTGCCTTCGATGTTCGCCGGCCGCGTTTCCAGCCGGATGACGTGGCGCTGGCGCAGCATCAGTTCAGCCGCGTCCTCGATGGTGACGATGCGTTCCTTCTCGGAGATGAAACCGGAAAGCACGTTCAAGAGCGTCGTCTTGCCGGCACCGGTGCCGCCCGAGATGATGATGTTCATCCGGCAGGCGACGCACGCCTTCAGGAACTCCATCATCGGCGCGGTGATCGCCAGGTTGTTGACGAGGTCCTGCGCGCCGAGACGATCGGTGCGGAAACGGCGAATCGAGAGCACGGGACCGTCGAGCGCCAGCGGCGGAATGACCGCGTTGACGCGCGAGCCGTCGAGCAACCGCGCGTCGACCATCGGCGTCGACTCGTCGATGCGGCGGCCGACGGTGCTGACGATGCGCTCGATGATCCGCATCAGGTGGCGATCGTCCTTGAACACCGCGTCGATCGGCTCGAGCACACCATGACGCTCGACGTAGATCTGATCGAAACGGTTGACGAGAATATCGGAGACCTCGCCGTCGAGCAGGATGTGCTCGAGCGGGCCGAGACCGAAGATCTCGTTGAACACGTCGACGACGATGCTCTCGCGTTCGTAGAGGCTGAGCGGGTTGCTCTCCGACTCCTTGTCGAGGAGCGTGTTGATGACCTGCCGGAGTTCCGGCTCCGCCTCGGCGCGCTTGACCTGGCTCAGCCGCTCGAGGTTCAGCCTGTTCAGCAGCTGCTCGTGGATGCGGCTCTTGACTTCCTGGTAGTGCGCCTGACGTGGGTCTGACAAAGAAACAGCAGGGGTTTGCGCCATGGTTTAGAAAAATCCGAGACGCCCGCCAGGTTTGGCGGGGCGTTTCTCGCCCTCCGCGGCCGCACCGGTCAGCCGCTTGGCCAGCTGCACGACCGACGCCGCCAATCGGCTGTGGTTGTCCGACACCAGCGGCCGGCCCGCGTTGGCGGCTGCGATCACCTTGCGATAGTCGCTCGGCAACACGCCCCACACCGGCAGGCCGACAACGCGTTCGATGTCTTCCTGTCCGATGTCAGCTCGCGCGTCGTAGCGGCTGACCACCGCGGCAACTTTCTCCTTGCCGTACCGCTGACGCAAAAGCGCGGCCATCTGGGCGGCGCGGCGCACCGTGGGCAATTCCTGGTTGACGACCAGCGTCATCGTCGAAATCGGCTCGATCGAATCAAGAATGCCGAAGTCCGAGCGCGGCACGTCGAGCACGACGCACTGATAGCTCTGAGAGAGCCGGTCAATGAGCGATCTGACCTGCGCGTTGTCGGGCGGCCGCAGTGACGGACGCTCCGGCGACGCGAGCACGTCGAGACCGGCTTTCGCCCGGGTGACGAGGCCCTTGAGATAGGTGGAATCGAGGCGGCTGGTGTTGTCGAGTGCGTCAACGACCGAGAAGCGCGGCTCGACGCCGAGCAGCAGCGCGGCGTCGCCGTGCGCGGAAACGTGCAGGTCGGCCATCAGCACCTGCGAATTCTTTTCGGCGGCGAGTGCAACAGCGACATTGACCGCCAGCGTCGTCGTGCCGACGCCGCCCTTGGCGCCCACGAACGCCAGCACTTGCCCAGGTCCGGACGTGCTCGACGTCTGCGTCCCGATGACGCGATCGACTGCCGCTTTCAAGTCGGCGGCCACGATCGGCTCGGTGACGAACTCGTTGACGCCGGCGCGCATCGCCTCGAGCATCAGCGCGGGATCGAGCTGCGATGCGACGATGACCACGCCCATCCGCGGATGACGTCGCTTGACCGCGCCGAGCGCGATCGGTAAGCCGGCCTCGCCGCGCACGTCCAGAACAAGCACGTCGGGCGGACGAATCTGCCGCTCGACCGAACCGAGATCAGCGAGCTGGACCGTCGCCGACACCGGTAGCCCGGCGCCGCGAACGGTGTTCGTCAGCTGATGATCTAGCGATTCGACCACTACGATACTTACTGACACTGCAATCCTCAGTTCTACGAAACTTGCTCAGCGAACCAGCACGATCGACTGCAGGAACGAGCCGGCGGTCGGGCCGCCGGGAGTCCCGGCGACGAACAGCCCAGGCATCGTCATCAAACGGCCGACCACAGACTTTTCGCTGTTGTCATATCCCTCGACAAAGAACCCGATGATGTTGACGATCGGCACATCAGTACGGCCGCCCTTCTGCACCTCGGTCATGATGTCAGGGTTGACCACCGGAATTGCAACGATGCGCGGGCTGCCGTTGCCAAACTTGCTTCCGTCGACACCACCGCGGCCGCCATTCAGCGATTGATTCCAGAACGCGTCTTTATCCTGATTCACCAGCGAGTCGGTATCGTCCTCAACGGCCTGCCTGGTCGGGCCCACCTTTTCGCCGGGCTCGGTGTCGATTGGGAGCACGTCGCCAATCTTATAGATCGTGCCGACGCAGCCTTTGATGTTGTTCAGGTAGTCCTTGCCACCCTTGCTGTCGAACAGCGCGAGCGCCGAGAACCAACCCGTCGCATAAGAGAAGTCCGACTTGTCGCCGACCTTCAACTTCAGTTGCAGGCCATAGTCCGGCGAGTAAGTCTTGTCGACGTTGTACGGATGGAATCCCGTCCCGAAGCTTAAGTCGGTAACCGGATCGGCATAGTACGGCGGAATGTAGACGTCGGGCGTCGTGATCGAGGTATCAATCTCGCCAAACTTGTCGTACTTGTCGAACGTCGCGGTGATGTCCCAAGGCTTGGTCGTCGGCCAGTGCTCGGCCCACTTGTCGATGACGGCCCACGGCTTCAGGCAATCGGTGGCCGACGCGGTAGCGACTTCGGCCGTCGCGGTGGCCTTCATGTTCTGAGTCGTGCGGCCGAACAACACACCGAAGAACGCCGGCAACGGGTTCGCGTTCGCGACGTCGCGATAGACGTCGACGCGGATGCAGTTGTTGGTGCCATCCGGGCAGGTCGGAAAGGTGATATCCCGGGAGATGCTGACGAAGGGTGCCTCGCCGAACACGACGTGTCTCTGGGTCATCGCGCGAGCAACGAGCTTGATCGGCCCGGTGTCGGTGCGGTCACTCGAGTCGTAGGCCATCGCCACCGCGCCGGCGAGCGCGCCAGCGTCGGCCGCGTTCTGAGCCATCCGCCGGGATGTCCACAATAAGCCGTAATCGATGGCAAAGGCCGAAAAGGCGAACAGCCCGATCAGCGCGAACGCGACATGGATCAGTACCGCGCCCTCGTCGCGCCTCAGAGTTGGGGATGTACGGATCATTGGCGATCTCCCGAATCCATTATCCGGCCGACTCACGATTTCACACGCTTATTTTCCGCCCCGGCCCCCCGGCGCATCGACGACCCCGGCCCCGCCCTTCAGCTGGCCGGCCACGTCGCCGCCCCCGCCTCCGCGCCCGGTCCCGGACGGCGGTTTGATGGTCGGAAGGGGCGGAACTTCGTCGGGGTTCAGCGGCCGGGTCAAACGTGGCGTAATCAGGACCATCAGCTCGCTGTCTTCGGTCCGGAGCGCCCGGCTCTTGAAGAGGTTGCCGATGATCGGGATCTTGCTCAGCAGCGGAATCGCGGCTCTGTCCTGCTGATCGATGTGGTTGAGCAGGCCTGCAATCGCGAACGACTGCCCGTCGCGCAACTCGACTTCGGTCTCGGCGTACCGGGTCTGTAACGCCGGAATGCGGAAGCCGCCCAGCGTGACGCCGTTGGCAAAGTCCAGGGTGCTGACTTCAGGCCGCACCTTCAAGCGGATCGTGTCGCCGGCGATCGTCGGCGTGAACTTCAGGCGCACGCCGTACTCACGGTAGGTCACGCTCGGCACGCCGGTGTTGCCACTCACGATCGGGATGGGGAACTCACCGCCGGCCAGGAAGCTGGCTTCCTTGCCGTTGTAGGCGATCAGGTTCGGCTCCGCCAGGCTCTCGAAGTTCCCGTTCTGTTGCAACGCCTTGACGACGGCGCCGATGCCCTGGTTGCGCTGAAAGAAAAAGATGTTCAATAGATCTGCGAAGACCAGCCCTTGCCCCGCCACGCCGCCGTTGTTGTTGGTGTCGTCGATCGTCGGCGCGGCGAACTGCTCCGTCGTCGATCGCGTCGCGAATCCGGTTCGAGTGGCGAACATGTTGACGCCGAGTTCCTCGACGGCTTTCTTGTTCACCTCGGCAAATCTGACCTGCAGCATCACCTGCTGGCTACCGCCGCCGCCCGGCAGCTGCAGCATGTTGATCACCTGCTGCTTCGGCAGCGCGGCGGTCGCAATCTGTCCGGCGCGCAGGACCAGTTCATTGTTGGTCACGCGGCCGTAGAGAATGACCGCGCCTTCGCTGACCTTGACGCGGATGTCTTCGCCAGGAAACAGCTCGTGGAGCTGCTGCTCGAGCGAGGACACGCCGGGCTCGACGACGAGGTCGTAGTGAATCCGGCGCGTCTCGCCCCAGATGATCAGACTGATCGTGCCGGCGACTTTGCCGTCGATGACCAACTCGCGCGAGCTGATCGGCGTGCCGTCAGCAACTTCGGGATTGGTGATAACGACGCGCTTGATGTCGAAGTCGGTGGTGATGATCAACGACTTGCCCGAAAGCAGCCGGATCCGGCCGCCGTCGGCATCCGAGAGGACGCCCGGCGGCTGCTGACTCTGGGTTTGAGTAGCCGGCGCAGCCGCTTGCGCTGGTGTCTGCGCGGCTTGTCCGAAGGCGATCGGCGACGCGACCGAACAAAGCACAGCCGCGACGGCGACCGTCGTCCAGGCACCCATCGATCGATCTCGCTGCAAACGGGCCATTCTTCGTGTCCTCTCCACAACTGCCAACACGCAGCAGCTACTTCTTGATGATTACTTCGCCTTTTTTGCCAGCGCGGACCATCTCGACGGTGTTCGGCGGTGGCGGTGGCGGTGGCGGTGGTGGCGGCACCATCCGTGTCTGCCCCTGGACGACTTTGCGAACCGGGGGAGGCGCCGGTGCGCCGAACAGCGAGCTCATCCGCGCGCCCTGAGTCTCGGTGGCTGCGACGTCGAGCGGATTGCGCAGCGCCAGCATGATCTGCCCTTCGTTCTGCGCGAGCGCCATCTTCTCGGCGTCCTGCGGCGTCAGCAGAAAGGTGACAATCGTGATCGGCATCGACTGGCCTTGCTGGTTCTTCTCGACTTCGTATTTCGTGTTGGCGGTGAGCACCTGCACGTTACTGAGCACGACCCGCGAGATCGGCTCCTGATTCGCCTTCACCGTCACGAGAACGTCGACGCGCGTGCCCGGCGTCGTGAAACCGGCGACGGCGACAACATCGTTGACTCGGACGGACATCGCGCGCATGCCCTGCGGAATCTGCGGCGGCAGGCCGCCGCCCATGTTCTTGGCGGCGAGTTTGTCTTCGGTAATCGGCTCGTTGGCCGCGAATGCGGCGGTGACACCGCGCCCGACAACTTCTTCAGGCTGGCTGAAGCTGGCCGGCACCGGCGTGTCGGCCGGCCACGGCACGCGTTTCACCATGTCAGCGCTGAGCAGCACGCCGACCGGGATCCGGTCCTTGGCGACGACCGCGAAATTGGTGGCGATCGGGACCTCGACGCGCGGGATGTTGCGAATGGCGCGATACACGCCAAAGCTCGCGAGGCTGGCCAGCACAATCGCCACGGCGACGACGATAATCGTTCGCGTTCTTCGGTTCACGCTGAGAGTCCTTCCTACCTACTGAGGGAGGCTAACTGCCCCCGCCGGCTGCGCCTTCAGTCCGCATCACCGAGACCGACCGGAGGGTGATCTGGGATCCGAAACCTCCGCCGACCAGACCAGCTATCGGCCCGAGATAGAGAAACCTGCTGGGGTACTCGACGGTTACGGTCACGGTATTTACGGTCAGCGCCCCAATCGTGATCGGGGTGTAGCTGACGAGAATGTTCGCCGTGTCGGTCAGACCGCCGCTGTTGAGGTACGCCTGCACACGATTGCGCACATCGGTATCGAGATACCCAGGCAAGATCCCGACCCGCGCGCCCTCCCTGGCGGCGTTGGTGACGGCCTCCCAACGCTGGAACAGGAACGCAAAGTCCATGATGCCGGCGAGCACCAGCAGCAGGATCGGCAGGACGATCGCGAGTTCGATGAGTTCCGACCCGCGATCACCGCCCAGACGCTTTGCGAGCTTTCTCATCGTAGCCATAGCGTCAGCACCAGCCCAGCGGCAATTGGTAACGAATACGGCAGCCGCGGCGCTCCTGCCGTATCCAGATTCAGCGTCGGGTGGGGTTTCAAACCCTCCACCCGCCAAAACGTCAACAGGCCCCAGACGTTACTGAGGGCCTTCTTCATATATCCGCTTCCCAGGGCGACACCGATAGCCAGAGGCCCCCCGGCCGCGGCCGCGAACAACGCCAGCCAGATGGTCGAGCCGGGAAGGAGCCAGGCACCGAGCGCCGCCAGCAGCTTGACGTCGCCGCCACCGAGCCCTCGCAGGATGAACAGCGGAAGAAAGAGGGCTAGACCGGTGGCCCACCCACCGACGGACCAGGCGATTCCCGGCCAGCC
>DASUGM010000220.1:0-33701 GCA_036274055.1 Vicinamibacterales bacterium
CTCTTGCGCCGCATCGAGGATTTTCAACGCGACATCGCGCTCGAGGAACTCGTCGAACGCGTGATAGACGACGCCCATGCCGCCGTAGCCGAGGCAGGCTTCGATGCGGTACTGGCCGATTCGATGACCGGTCAAAATCGCGGTCGAACTGGGCCGATCGCTCACCATTCTGCCGCACGTATCGGCTCGGCGAGGAGCGCTCTGCACACGGTCGCGGGCGCGGCTTTCTGCCTTACTTCGCGCGCGATTTCAGTTCTGATCAAACCCGATCGAATTGTGTCCTTCGAGTCCCAGTCTCGGTCGAGGATTACCCACCGATCCGGCCGGTTTGGGGGATATCCGGGGACGGAATGCGGAACTGCCATAAAATTCCCTGCTGCGAGAATGATCGGCAAACGGATCCTGCACTACGACGTCGTCCGGCCGCTTGGCGCGGGCGGCATGGGCGTGGTTTACGAGGCGCTCGACACGACGCTCGGCCGGCGCGTCGCGTTGAAGTTTCTCCCTCCGGAACTCGAACGCCAGCCGCAGTCGCTGGAGCGGTTTCAGCGCGAAGCGCGCGCCGCCTCGGCGCTCAACCATCCCAACATCTGCGTCGTTCACGCGATCGAGAATCACGACGGTGAGCACTTCATCGTCATGGAGCTGCTCGAAGGTGAGTCGCTCGCTCAGGCCTCGGCGCGGCAGCATCTGGATTTGCCGGCGATCATCGATTCGGCGATTCAGATCGCCGACGCGCTCGAATCGGCGCACGCCAGGGGCATCGTTCACCACGACATCAAGCCGGGCAACATCTTCATCAACGCGCGCGGCCAGACCAAGATTCTCGACTTCGGCCTCGCGAAAATCGACCGCGAGCGTGCGTCGAGTTCGGCCGGCAGCCCGTCGGCGGACACGCGCATCGAATCGCAGATGACCGATCGCGGCTCGGCGATGGGGACTGTCCCCTACATGTCGCCGGAGCAGGCGCGCGGGCAGCTCACCGACGCGCGCACGGATCTCTTCTCGCTCGGGACGGTGGTCTACCAGCTGGCGGCCGGGGAATTGCCGTTTCGCGGTGATACGTCGGCGGTGGTCTTCGACGCGATTCTCAATCGCGACCCGGCGCCGCTGCGTCAGGTCAATCCGTCGGCGCCCGCCGAGCTGGGCCGGATCCTCGAGAAGGCGCTCGAAAAAGATCGCAACCTGCGCTATCAGTCGGCGACCGACTTCAAGACCGACCTGATTCGGCTCAAGCGCGATCTCGACTCGGGCCGTCAACGGCGCGCGCCCGAGGCCGGCGGCGGCCGCACCTCGCCGCCGAAGCCGTCGGAACGGCCGATCGCGGTGTTGTACTTCGAGAATCTCGGCGGCGCGAAAGAAGACGAGTACTTCCGCGACGGCATCACCGAAGACATCATCACCGAGCTGTCGAAGATCAAGGAGCTGCACGTGTTTTCGCGGCCGACGGTGCTGGCCTACCGCGACAAGCCGGTGACGCCGGCGCAGATCGGCCAGCAGCTCTCGGCGGCGTTCGTCCTCGCCGGCACGCTGCGCCGCTCGGGATCGCGGCTTCGCATCTCCGCGCAACTGGTCGACACCGCCACGGATTTTCCGGTCTGGTCGGAACGGTACGACCGTGAGCTGCAGGACGTGTTCGAACTGCAGGACGAGATCGCGCGCAAGATCGCCGAGGCGCTGCGGGTGACGCTCTCGCCGCAGGAGCAGGCGGATCTCGCCGCCAAACCGACCGAGAACCTGCAGGCCTACGACCTCTACCTGCGCGGCAAGAGCTACGCGCGCCGGATGACCAAGCAGGATCTCGAGTTCGCGCGGCAGATGTTCGAGCAGGCGGCGGCGCTGGATCCGAAGTTCGCGCTCGCCTACGCCGCCGTCGCGCACGCGTGCGCGCTCATCTACTACAACTACGGCCGCGACGATGTCTGGATCGAGCGGGCGAAGGCGGCGTCGGCGCATGCGGCGGCGATGCAGCCCGGTCTGCCGGAAGCTGACGTCGGCCGCGCCTGGGTGCTCTATGCCGCGCAGGACTACGACGAGGCGATCCGGGTGGTGCGCGAGGCCATTCAGCGCAAGTCGGACTGCGGCGGCTACTACCTGCTCGGCCGCGCGCTATTTTCGGCCGGCCGCTATCAGGAGCTCGCCGATGTCGCCGAGATTGCGATCCAGGCGGCGGGCGGCGACTACAACGTTTACTCGCCGATCCAGAACGCGCTCGGCGCTCTCGGCAAAACCGAGGCGCTGCGCAATTTGCGACAGCGGCGCACGCAAGTGCTCGAGGAGCAGATTCGCCAGGTGCCGGAAGACGTGCGCGCCCGGATCATGCTCGCCATCGACTACTCGGCGATCGGCCGGATCGAAGATGCCGCGCGCGAGGTCAACCTCGCGATCGTGCTGCGGCCTGACGAGGCGTCGGTGCTCTACAACGCCGCCTGCGCGTTCTGCCTGATGGGCAAGAAACCCGAGGCGCTCGACGTCCTGCGCAAGGCTCGCGCCGCGGGGTTCGGCGATTCCGAATGGGCCCGGCGCGATCCGGATCTCGCCGTCCTGCACGGCGATCCGGAATTCGAGCGGCTCTATCCCGCCACAACGTGACCGCCGGCTCCCTGCTCCCCGGCGCCCGGCTCGGCCCGTACGAAATCGACTCGCTGATCGGCGCCGGCGCGATGGGCGAGGTCTACAAGGCCCACGATTCGCGGCTGAATCGCACGGTCGCAATCAAGCGCGTCACCGTGCAGCGGATCGAGCGCTTCGCCGTCGAAGCGCTGGCGATTGCCGCGCTCAATCACCCGCACATCTGCCAGATCTACGACGTCGGCCCGGACTATCTCGTCCTCGAGTACCTGCAGGGCGATACGCTGCGCGGGCCGCTCGATCCCGGCGACGCGGTGCGGTTGGCAGTGCAGATCGCCGCCGCGATCGAGGCCGCGCACGACCGCGGCATTCTCCATCGCGATCTAAAGCCAGCCAACATCATGGTGGTGCGACGCGGCGACTCGACGATCGCCAAGCTGCTCGACTTCGGCGTCGCGCGGCTCACCGATCCCGAGTTCGACGCGACGCGCTCGTCCGGCACCAGCGTCGTCGGCACCCCGGCGTACATGTCGCCGGAGCAGGCCGAGGGCGGGAGCACTGACGCGCGCTCCGACATCTTCAGCTTCGGCGCCGTGCTCTACGAGATGCTCGCCGGCACCCGCGCCTTCGCCGGCGACTCGCTGGCGCGGGTGCTGCTCGCGATCGTCCGCGATGAGCCGCCGCCGCTCTCGGCGCCGACGCAGCTGCAGCAGGTCGTCGCCCGCTGCCTGGAAAAATCGCCGGAGCGCAGGTTCCAGTCGATGCGTGAGGTCAGGCTGGCGCTGGAGGGCGTGACGCTCTCGAGCGCCGACGTCAGGCCGTCGATCGCGGTGCTGCCGTTCGCGAACCTGAGCACTGACGCCGAGAACGAGTACTTCGCCGACGGCCTCGCCGAGGAGATCATCAACGCGCTCGCGCAGGTCGACGAACTCAAAGTGATCGCGCGGACGTCGGCGTTCGCCTTCAAGGGCCGGCACGAGGACGTGCGCGGCATCGCCCGCACGCTTGGCGTCACCCATGTGCTCGAAGGCAGCGTCAGGCGCGCGGCGGCGCGAGTTCGGATCACGGCCCAGCTGATCGCCGCGGCCGATGGTATGCATCTGTGGTCTGAGAAGTTCGACCGGCCGGTCACCGATGTGTTTGCGACTCAGGACGAGATCGCGGCGGCGATCACGACGGCGCTGCGCGGCAAGCTGGCGGCGGCGAGTCCGAGCCGGCACTACACGCCGCGCCTCGAAGCCTATGAAAGCCTGCTGCGTGGCCGAACCCATCTCGAGCAGTTCTCGCCAGAGTCGTTCAATCGCGCCACAGTCCAGTTCGAGAACGCCGCCGTCCTCGACTCGCGCTACCCGGATCCGCACGTCGAGCTGGCCTTTGCGCACTTCATCGTCGGCATGCACGGCATGCGGCCGATGCGCGCGGTCGTCCCGCACGTCCGCGACGAAGTCGCGCGCGTGCTCGACCTGAGTCCCGACGATGTCCGGGCCCGGTTTCTGCTCGGTGTCCTGTCGCTGACGCAGGACTACGACTGGGAAGCCGCGGCGGCGCAGTTTGCGGCGACGATGGGTGGCGCCAACGTCTCGGCGCAAATGCGCTGGATATACGCGAGCCTCTACCTGCGCGGCGCCGGGCGCTTGGAGGAATCCGCCAACGAGATGGCGCGCGCGGTCGCGCAGGATCCGCTCAATTCGACGTGGCACGCGATCCTCGCCGCGCATCTGATCGATCTGGACAGATTCGATCAGGCGATCGCCTCGGCGCGCCGTGCCACCGAACTCGAACCGAATTACGCGCTGGCGCTGAACCTGCTCGGCGAGGCGCTCTGGGCCAGCGGCCGGCGCGCCGAGGCGCTGTCGCAGTTCGAGCGCAGCCACGATCTCGCGCCGTGGAATCCGTTCACCACCGGCCGGTTTGCCTCGGCGCTTGCGGTCGGTGGCGACCGGGCGCGTGGTGACGCGTTGTTCGCCAGGATCAAAGAAGGCTCGAATCAGTCGTGGGGCCGGACCTCCTACCACCTGGTCGTCGGCGAAATCGACGCCGCCGCCGACTGGTTCGAGCGCATGGTCGAGAATCGGGATCCGTTCGCGTTGATCTACGCGTGGTCGTCGCAGACACAACCGCTGCGTGAGCATCCGCGGTGGGCGAAGATCGCTAAGGCGATGAGACTGTCCGCACGATCGGGCGGAAAACTTACTTAACTGCCCTCCCGGCGAACGACAGTGCTACCAGGAATTCGGCCCTTTCTGGTCCTGACAACTCTCGCGATTCTGCGCGCAGCCCTCGTTGCGTCTTCGTGCTCCCAGAACCGAATTACTACCCAACCGGCCCGGCGCAGCTGTCTGTCAGTGTCACGATCTCTTTGAACGTTCTTGTCGAGCTTCTGTTGCCACCACCGGCTGTTCGTCTTTGGTCTGGTGGCGTGAATCGGACAACGGTGCCAGAAACAACCATCGACCATGACTGCGACCTTCGCCCGCACGAAAGCCAAGTCGGCGCGACGTCTCGTACCAGGTAGGCACCAATCGACCCGATAGCGCAAACCGAGTCGATGCGATGCCACTCGGATAGCCACTTCGCAAGAAGTGTCGCGCCGGCGAGTAGCTTGCATACGCCTCAGGCTGTCTAGCGAAGAGGCGCGCGGACGGAACGTCAAAGAGAGATGCCTCGATACTTCTGCTCGTACAACTGAGCGAGTCGATGAACTGCCATCTCGTAGTGGTCGACATCACCCGCCTGCGGCGCGGGAGACTCTGTCACCAATGTCACCGGCGAACCGTCGTTGCGACAATTGACAAGCTCGATTGCAAAGACGTCATATCCCTCTTCGCCATCGCGAGACCGCCGCGGCAGTTCTCGCAACTTCTCAACAACACTGGCCGCGTCTCTGGGCTGATTGTGCAACGAGATTGTTGGCGGCCGGTCACTGAGGTTGAAATCATTCCGGCCAGGACTGATGAACGTCTCGGCGGCATTCACCATCGCCAGGCCGGCTGCGATTGTGTGAGGCGAATTCCCATGAATTGCCAGGTGACTGGAATTCAGTTCGTCGTAGAGACGAGGGCGAGCCTTTCCGAAAGCGGTCATGCACGCCTTCGCTTCAAGGGCGATGTGTACAGCGCCAACGGGCATTTCTACAAGCCGCGGCAGCGCACTCAGCTCGGCCCTTCCGAGATCGTCGAGCACGATGCCAATCTCGAATGCTTGCTCGTCAAATGTGGGCGCCGGGGGACCACTCAGCGGGATTCCTCGAGGCCGACAAACGACGAGATCGAGATTCTTCTTCCGGCTCGTGCGGAAGTCCCCCATTTCATGATTCAGCCCATAACCCACTAAGCCGCGCGCGGCGTGATCCCGAAGAAGGGCACAATGGCGGAATAGGTCGAAGAGAAACCCCCAACAAGCGACCTTAGAGTGATGATCGCTCCGCGAGTGGTACTGCCATCGATTGCCGTGCTTGTAACCAGACGCCCGAGGAACCAGTGACTCGACAAGTATCTTTGGGCCGAGCAAAAGGGCACCTACGCGACAGCGGATCGGCGCATGCGCTCAACGTGCGATGCGACCGCGTCGAGGAAACCTGAACGGAAAGTCAACGTGCTCTGTCGAGCGCGACTGAGGAAGCCGCTGGCGGCGCGTTCCGAAAGCAGCGCAGTCGGAAACTTCATGAAGTCGGCAAGATGATCCCTTCTTGCTTGCAGCGGCCACATCGACACAGGCGAAGCAAAGACCCTACCTTTGTGTCCCCATGCTGCGCGAGGCCACGCAACGCCACGGGGCAGGCTGGCGACTTCGCGTACCTTGAACCCCACAGGGCTGGCCAATCGCTCGCCGATCCATGTCGCTACAGGGACGCTGACGGCATTGCCCACCAGTTTCCACCGATGTCCCCGTTTCACGCCGTCGACATCGAGCGCTGGTCGAGTCCAGTCCGCATCAAATCCTTGGAGGCGCTCGGCGTCGCGAATCTCAGGGGTCATGATCAATCCGTCACGAGGATTCCAGATTGCGGGTGGGGACGGGATGCCAATGGTCGAACCTCCTTTTAGGGTTGGAAGTGCGTCCTCCGCCCAACCTAACCCGCGTGTTCCTTCAGTCCAATAAAAACCGCACCACGCGTGACGGGATACGTCGCGACAATCCTCCCCTGCATCCTGTTCGAGGAGGACGCCACGCGGGTCCTCGGTCCGGGATGCCAACAGCAGCACGCGGTGCCGGCGTTGCGGCAGACCAAAGGCTCGAGTGTCTACTACTCGGTAGGACCAGCTGTACCCACGACTTTCGAGCTCATCGATCAGGAGCCTCATCGCCTTGCCGCGATCTAAGTGGAGCATGAAAGAGACGTTCTCAAGAAGGAGCCACTTCGGGCTACGTCTCTTGACGGCATCGAGCAAACGAAAAACGTGACCGACCAGACCTGAATTGCGTCCGGTAATTCCGGCGGTGCGTCCAGCCTGACTCAGATCCTGACAAGGGAAACCGGCGGTGAGAAGATCGACCGGACCTAGTGTCTCGAGGTCGCGGACATCTTTTGTCAGGGAGACGTCCGGAAACCGTGTCTGAAGGACGCGTCCTGCACCCGGATCCAACTCGCAGAGCAACGTTGCTCGATGACCAGCTCGGTGCAAGCCGAGCTCGATTCCGCCAACTCCGGCAAATAGACCGGCGACAGTCAGACGATTACCTTTCTTAGCTAACATCTTGAAAAGAGTACCTAGAGGATACTCGCATGTTGCGGCTCGTCAGCGAAAGCTGGTACAGGCGCCCAGGACAAGCCCGAACGAGGGACGCCGCATCGGCTGCAGGCTGGATCAGACCGCTTCGAATCGCCGGAAAGCGACTCAGGGTAGTCTGTGCGCATGCACGTTCGGCGAGTTGCCGTTATTACACTGCTGCTTCTCCTCCCCTGGTCGCTCACCGGCCAGTCCGCCAACTCGCTGCCGGACGCGCTGACCGATCCGGACTTCTGGTCGCTGACCGAGAAGTTCTCCGAACCTGACGGCTACTTTCAATCGACGTCGGGCTCGCCCGACAATCTTTTATCCAACGAGAACACGATCTCGACGGTCGCGGCGCAGCTGGCGGCGCGCCTGAAGCCCGGCGGCGTCTATCTCGGCGTCGGGCCGGAGCAGAACTTCACCTACATCGCCGCGATCAAGCCGAAAATCGCGTTCATCACCGACATCCGGCGCGGCAATCTGCACCTGCACCTGATCTACAAGGCGCTGTTCGAGCTGTCGGCGAACCGCGCCGAGTTCGTCGGCCGGCTGTTCACCCGGCAGCGGCCGTCCGGGTTGACCGCGGAGTCGAGCGCCCGCGCGCTGATGGACGCCTATCTCGACGCGCAGCCTGGTGACGCCCGTGCGTTCGACGCCAACCTGCAGGCGATCCTCACGCATCTGTCGAAGACGCGGCACCTGCCGCTGACCGCCGCCGATGCCGAGGGCATCGAGTACGTGCTCGCCAACTTTCATCGCTTCGGGCCGGCGATCCACTACACCTCGTCGATCGGCGGCACCTCGCGTTCGTCCGGAACCTACGCGGCGATTCAATCGGCGCGCGACAGCGCCAGCGGCGCCGAGCGGACGTATCTCGCCAACGAGGAGAACTTCGCGTTCATCAAAGACCTCGAGAGCCGGAACCTGATCGTGCCGATCGTCGGCGACTTCGCCGGGCCGAAGGCGTTGCGCGCGCTTGGCGCCTATCTGAAACAGCGCGGCGCCACCGTGACGGCGTTCTACGTGTCGAACGTCGAGCAGTACCTGCGGCGCAATGACGTCTGGGATCGCTTCTGCGCCAACGTCGCCAGCCTGCCGCTCGATGCCAACAGCACCTTCATCCGACCGGACCGCAACGGCTTCGGCGCCTTCGGAACGATGAGCGCCGAGACGGCGGGGTGCGGACGATAGGACTTCCTCAAGCGGAAGATCAAGAGCGATAACACAGGGAGAAGCACGAGCAAGACCATGAGGGGTTCTCGCAATGGTTTCCTCTTGCTCTTCTCGTGCTTCTCCGGGCGTGTCAGAAACTTTGTGTGTGAGGCGGCTGTGATCTTGGCCGCTGTGGTGGCCGGCTGATCTGTGCCGGCCGCCGCAGCGGCCTCCCTCGAGCGCATTCTACGCCGGTCCTTTCAGGAACCGGTCTTCATAGAGAATCGCAAATTGGTTCATGGCGGCGCGCCAGTGCGGCGCGGCCTTCGACCACTCTGCCGTGATGTTGCGGAGCGCGAGCCAGATCAGTTTGGTCGCCGCCTCGTCGGTCGGAAAGTGGCCGCGGGTCTTGATGATTTTGCGCACGCGCGCGTGCACACTCTCGAGGGCGTTGGTGGTGTAGATCACACGGCGCACCTCGGGCGGAAACGCAAAGAACGGGATGACGTGCTCCCACGCCGCCCGCCACATCTTGACGATGGTCGGAAACCGGGCGCCCCACGGCCCCTCGGCGAAGGCGTCTAGCGCGGCGGCCGCCGCCGCGGCGGACACCGCCGTGTAGATCTCGCGCAACGCGGTCGCGAGCGCCCGACGGTCCTGCCAGCCCGCCAGGTCGAGGCTGTTGCGAATCAGGTGGACCAGACACGTCTGGAGCGTCGTGCTCGGGTAGGCGACGGCCAACGCCTCGCTCATGCCTTTGAGGCCGTCAGTCACCGCAATGATGATGTCGGCGCAGCCGCGGGTTTTCAGGTCGTTGAAGACTTTCAGCCAGAATTTCGCGCCTTCGGTCTGCTCGATCCAAATGCCCAGAATGTCCCGCGTGCCATCCGGCAGCACGGCCAGCGCCAGGTACACGGCCTTGCTGCGCACGACGCTTTCCTCACGTACCTTCACGCGCAGCGCATCGAAGAACACGACGGGATACATCGGCTCGAGCGGACGCGCCTGCCACGCCGTGACCTCGGCAACGACCGCATCGGTCACCTCGCTGATCAGATCGGGCGAGACCTCAATGTGGTAGATCTCGGCCACAAACTTCTGAATCTCGCGTGTGGAGAGCCCGCGCGCGTAGAGCGCCAAGACCTTGTCGTCGAAGCCGGGCAGCCGACGCGCGTGCTTGGGAATTAGCACCGGCGCGAAGGTCCCGTCCCGATCGCGCGGGACCGCAATCGCGACCGGCCCGTCGTCGGTCACGACGGTCTTCGCGCTCGCGCCATTGCGGTGATTCGGCGTGTCGTCTGGTTTGGCGCCGCCCGGCGGATAGCCGAGATGATGGCTCAGCTCGCCGCCCAGCATCCGCTCGAGCAACGCCTGCTTCAACCGGCGCGTCGCCGCATTGATGTCCTCCATCGACATGCCCGTCGATGGGCCAAACTGATCTAAGACATCGTCAGCGACCGGCGCCAGTCTCTTAACCGGTTTCTTCGGTGTGCGGGCCATGGGAACTCCCTCATGCTAAGCCCCACACACAAAATTCCTGACAGGCTCGTTTTCTCGGCCTTCTCCCTGTAATTCCGCTCTTGGCAAGACCGTCAGCTGGATGGGAAACAGACGCAGGATTTCTGCGGTCTTGTCGGGCAACTCAGCGCACCGCCGCGGCGCCGGCACCGACGACGCGCATCGTCCGCTTGTCCTGCACGAATGCAATCACCCTGACGTCGGCGGGCTTCCACGCGGCATTCCACGCGACGCGCGCCTCGCCACCGAATCCGGCCGACTTCGCGCTGATCGTGCCGGCCGAGGTCAGGCTGCGCACCACGGCGGTGTGCGCCAGCGTCCGGCCCTGGTTCTCGCCGCGTTTGACGTCGTTCTGCAGCCGGTCCTCGACCACTGCAACGAGGACGTCGGCGTCGCCGCGGCGCTCGATGCCCTTGGCATCGATCGCGATCGTGGTGACGAGGTCGGCAGTTCCCTGGCGCGTCGCGGTGACCGTAACCGCGGCCTTCGGATCGCGCGCCGCCTGGGCCACGAGCGATCGCACCGACGCGGCGTCGCTCCCGACGGTTTCGAGCCGCCCGTCGACGACGACCTGGGGCGTGTAGATACGGTCGCTGTGAAACGCGCGGGCGGCGTAGTCCGACTGGCGGCGGCTGAACAGCTCGGCCGAAAACGGGTCGCGCCAGCCGAGTTGATCCCAATAGTCCACGTGCTCACTGAGGGTGAGTATCGTCGCGCCGGTCGCGCCCGCCTCGGTCAACTGCATCAGGAGCGTGTCGGCGGGCGGGCAGCTCGAGCAGCCCTCGGAGGTGAACAGCTCGACCACGACGATTGGCGCCAGCGCCGGCGTCGTCATCGGCCCTGGCGCCGCCGAGGCCGCAGCCGCCGCCAAAACAACCGTTGCGAGAAGATTTCGCATGTCAGCTCTTGGATGCACGCGTCCGAGGCCAAGATACCAGTAATATCTAGTCACTCCCATGAACACGCGCATCGTCTTCGCCCTGCTCTTCGCCCTCGGCTCGTTCACGACCACGACTCCCGCGGCCCAGTCGCCCGGCGGCGACGTTTGCGCGATCACGACGACGGACCGCGTTGTCGCCATCGGCGATGTCCATGGCGGCTTCGATCAGTTCACCGCCATCCTCAAGGAAGCCGGGATCGTCGACAAGAACCGCAAGTGGGCCGGCGACAAGACGACCTTTGTGCAGACCGGCGACCTCGTCGACCGCGGTCCCGACTCGCGCAAGGCGCTCGACCTGATGCGGCAGCTCGAGAAGGACGCGCCGAAGACCGGCGGCCGCGTCATCTCGCTGCTCGGCAATCACGAGGTGATGCGCGTCATCGGCGACACGCGTTACGTGAGTGCCGGCGAATACGCGGCGTTCCGGGATGCCAAGAGCGAAGAGCTGCGCAATAACTACTACGAGTCGATTTCCCGGGATCGCGCTGCCAAGGCACGATCCGCCGGCGAGAAGTTCGACGAACCGGCGTTCCGCAAGTCGTGGTACGAGAGCGCGCCGCTCGGCTCGATCGAACTGGCGCTCGCGTTCGGTCCGAAAGGCGAGTACGGCAAGTGGCTGCGCGGCCACGACACGATGGCGATCATCAACGGGGTCGCCTACATGCACGGCGGCACCAGCCCGGAAACGGCAAAGCTCGGCTGCGCGACGATCAACCAGCGGGTGCGGGCGGAATTCGACAAAGTGGAACTCGGCACGCCGGAGGCGGCGACGTCTTTGATGCTCAGCCCGGACGGTCCGCTCTGGTATCGCGGCCTGGTGCCGGGTACGTCTGAGACCCCGACGACGCCGGCGCAGCTCGACGCGATCATGCAGGCGCTCGGCGTGAAGACCTTCGTCGTCGGTCATTCGGCGGCGGCCGATGGCAAGATCAAGTCGCACTTCGACGGCCGCGTGTATCAGATCGACACCGGCATGCTCGACGGCACGTTCTTCCCCAACGGTAGGCCTACCGCCCTCGAAGTCGCCGGCGGCGCCTTCACGGAAATCTCGATCGGCGCCAAGACACCGATCGGGCGGTAGCCATTTGCGATTTGTAATTTGCGATTTGCGATTGCATTGGTGATTGGGAGATTGGCTATTGCTATTGGCTATTGGCCCATTGCGGGGCGCTGAGTTCAGCCGCAATCACCAATAGGCAATCGCCATCGGGAATCACCCAATCGCCAATACAATCGCAAATTGCAAATCACAAATCGCAAATGGCTAGCTATTGGCCCATTGCGGGACGCTGAGGTTCAGCCGCAATCACCAATAGGCAATAGCAATCGGCAATCGCCCAATCGCCAATACGATCGCAAATTGCAAATTACAAATCGCAAATGGCTGGCTATTGGCCCATGGCGGGACGCTGAGTTCAGCCGCAATCAATAGGCAATAGCAATTGGCAATCGCCCAATCGCCAATACGATCGCAAATTGCAAATTACAAATCGCAAATGGCGGCGGTGGGGTTAGTACAGCACCGCCGCCTCGCCGCGTTCTTTGACGAGCTTCTCGGCCAGCGCCACGATCAAGTCGCGCCGCTTGATCAGTGCCTGGATCTGTCCGTTCTGCAGGTAGCGGCCGACCTTCTTACGCAAGTCCTGGTACTCGAGCCTCTTGATGCCGTCGAGCAGCTCGCGTGAGAACTGCGTCAGCAACTCCGGGCTCTTCAGCTTGTCGTACGGCCGGAACGCGCGCGAGTGATCGATCAGCCGGAGGTCGAAGTCCTCGGTGATCAGCACGTTGTTGGCGTGGCGATCGACGTTGTAGATCAGCTCGTCGAACAGCCGCATCTTCAGCACGTTGTGGTGCCACTTCACCGTGTCCGGCGGATTGACGCCCAGCTTGTTGCGTTCGGCCTCGGAGAACTTCGACTGGACCCACCACTGCACCGAGCCGGTCTCGCCGTTGACGGTGCGTTCGACCGTCGCCGGCACCCAGCCGAGGCCGATGATTTGATCGACCACGTAGCCGGGAATCTCGCACTGCCAGCTGTCCTGGAAGGCGACCTCGGCCGGGCCTTTGGCGTACGTCGCAATCCGGCTCTTCGAGTCGTCGATCGACTTGAACAGCGCATTGTGGGTGACGCCACCCAGCTCGAGCGTCAGCTTCTTCGGCTCGGTGACGCCTTGACCGAGCGGCTTCGATGAAACGACTTTCGCTTTCTTGAGGAACGTCTCGGCCGCCTCGCCCTGGTAGGTCGCCTTCGTTTCGAGCGGCTGGCTCTGCGCCGCGAGGCTCGACAAGGCGAGGGATGCGAGTCCGAGCACGCATGCCGTTCTGACGAGGAGTCGCATCTGTCTTCTCCCTATCGGCGAGGCACCGCGCCGAGGACGCCGCTGAACACGCCCTGGAGCAGATCGATGTGATCCGCGAGGACGCCGTACAGGGCCTCCCGATCGACCTTCAACGCGTGCCCTTCGCGGGTCACGGTGACGCGCCGATGCGGCGCCGTGCCGGCCAGGGTCTCCGCCAGTCCGATCGTGCTGCCGGATCCGAGCGTCCAGGCCGCCCCGTCATCCATTGTCACCGCCACTTCGCCGCGCAGAATGTGGAACACGGCCGCGGCGTCGCGTTCGTTGACGAGCGTTTGTCCCGGCATCAACGGGACGTCGCGGGCGACCGCGACGAGGTCGAGCAGTTGTTCGACCGACGCCTGGCCAAGGAAGCGGTTCTGGCGCAGCCGCAAGGCCTTCTCCACGCTCTCCAGCGGGCGCGACGGTGCGTCCGGCTCGGCCGTCGTGTTTTCCCAGCGCCCGAGCGCGGCCGACGACGCCGCGTCGGCGAGCAGCATCCGGAACACCCCGCGCGCCATCGCGATGTTGTCCGACAGCATCGTCAGACATTCCGATGTCGAGACCGCCATCGCGATCGCGCCGGCCTCCGACGCGATCGTTTGTTGCCGCCGCCGGCCTTCGAGCATGTCCTCGAAGCCGACCGTCGCCGGCGCGGCGATCACCGCGCCGCTCTGACCGGCCGACGCGACGCGGACCTGGCCGTCGACCAGAAAATACACGTCCTCGGCGGCGACATCACCGGGAATGGTCCGGCCCGGATCGAGACGCAGCTGCCGCGCCACGGACGCGACCCGGAACAACTCGTCGATCGAGACGAAGCCGAAAACCGGAATGGTCCGCAGGCGATCGGCGACCCGCACTACCGGCAGGTGGCTGTTTGGCGGCGCCACGACCGCGGCGCCGGGCGCGTGCGCGAGCGCCCAGGCCGCCGCTTCGAGCACCAGCGGCGGCGCGGTCGCGCGGCCGACGATGTACTGAAGGTCGTCAGTGAGCGCGTTCCACCGCGCCCGCTCGCGGACGAGATCAATCGCCGACGCGGCGACGACCGGGTCTTCCTCGTGGACGAGCTGCGCCAGCGTGTCATCGAGATCGCGGGGCCGCGTTTTGAGCACGCTGTTGGCGTGCTGCACCTTGTCCGCCAGCGGCTGCTCGTCGATGAGCGGCATGACGCGGCGACGGATCGGTCCCGCGAGCAGCGTATCGAGGTACTCGAGGGCGCTCGCCCGGGTGTGGGCATCGCCGTGATCGAGCGAGTAGCGGGCAGCCACCACGTCCTTCCACGGGTAGATGACGCAGAGCAACCGGTAGACGCGATCGAGCGTGCGTTCGAGCTTGTCGTCAAGCGCGCGCGCGAGCAGGGACCGCGGCGTGCGCGCGTCGTGCCGTTCGAGGTTGTCGCGAAGCGTCAGATACGTGCAGTAGCGCGAGGTTTCGTTGAGCACCAGCGACTCGAGCGCCGATTCGTCGAAGGTCAGGTTCGGGTGATCGCGCCGCAGCGACTCGATCGCTTCGATCAGCTTGTAGCGCAGGAAGCCGTCGGGATCGTCGAGCGCGCCAACGAGCACGTCCATCGAGCGCTGCACCGGAATTTGTGCCAGCGTCGCCGGCAGGTGACGGCGCACCCAGATCTGCTCGTCGCGATCGGCCAGAAAGAACGCCAGGACCGGCACGACGTCCTCGCCATAGCTGATCAGGGTTTCACGCGCGACCCGCTTCAGCTCGCGGTGGCCGAGCCGGGCGACCAGCGCCGGCACGAAAATCATGTCGCTCGGGCCGATCAGCCGGGCGCTGGCGATCGCTTCGGCGGCCACGCCGGCGTCCGAATCGTGAATCAGGGAGATCAACAGCGTGCGGAACTTCGGATTCTTGACGTGGGCCAGCGCGTCCGCGGCTTCGCGCCGGCCGACGATGCCGGCCGCCCGGGTGTCGGCAATCAGACGCGCCATCGCGGCTTCGGCGGCGTGCTCGCCGTCAGGCCGTCCGGAATCCGCCAGCGCCACCGCCGCGGTGACCACGACCCGGGGCTCGGCGTCGTCGAGATAACTGCGCATCACGGCGGAGGCGTCCTCTTTCCGCACCGCCGCCAGCGCCCGGACCGCCGCGGCGCGGACGTCGGCGTCGGTGTCGCGCAGCATCCGCTGGACGGCGGGCAGCCAGTGCGCGGCGCGCGCGGTCGGCGCGGCCTCGAGCGCGACCAGCGCCCGGGCGCGCACTTTCGCCGACTCGTGGTGCAGGAGCAGCGGCGAGATCAGATGACGCTTGTCGAGCGTCTCGAGCATGTCGATGGCGTAGAGCACGGCGCGCTCGTCCGGATGTGACAGCTCTCCCACCAGCGCCTCGACGGTCGCCGGATCGGCAACGTCCAGCCGCAGCGTCTCCGGCGCCATTTCACGCGTGCCGAGGCTCTCGCGGAAGGAACGGAGGTACTGGCGGCGAGCGAAGATCGCGAGCACCACCCACAGGGCCATGATGGTGAGGCTGGCGTAGCTCAGCCGCTGCCAGTCGAGTCCCAGGCCCCACGGCTGAATGAGCACGATCAGCGACATCGCCGCCATCGCCTTGGCGATGCGATCGACGGTGACGTCGATGAAGGGCTTGGCGCGCTGCTTGAGCTCGGGCGACAGCGGCAGGAACAGCACTTCGCGCGAGGTCTTGTCGATCGTGTAGCGCAACGAGGTATCAAGGATGCGAGCAACCGCGGGCGCCCACAGCGCGCCGGTGACGAGAATCAGGATCGCCGATGACCCGAGGCTGACCGGCAGCAGGAGCAGCGCGAACGTCAGTCCGAGCGACCGATGAATCCGGCTCGTCAGGCCGACCTGGACGACGAAGCTGATCAGCGACAACCACACGGTGACCTGGGCGAGAAAGCCGGTGATCGCGTCTTCGGTGGTCTTGTTCGCGTCAGCCGCCATGTTCAACTGCTGGTCGATGATCACGCCGCCAATCGCCGCGCAGCCGATCACCAGCGAAATGATCTGGAGGTGTTTCGACGATGAAAACAGGCGGATCGCTTCGGTGGCGCCGACGCCGCGCTCCTCGGCGATCACCGCGAAGTTGATGGAATCCGGCTGCCGGCGGATGATCAGGATGACAATCGCCGTGCACGCCGCCAGGGTGATCGCACTGGCAAGCACCAGGTTGTTCGTGCCGATGTTGTCGACGGCAAACGCGGTGACCGACGCACCGGCCGCGCCGCCCAGGCTGGCGCCCCCGCCGATGAAGCCGAACAGCCGACGGGCCTGGCGCGGATCGTAGATGTCGTTGGCCAGCGTCCAGAACTGGCTGATCAAAAGGATGCCAAACAGCATCCCGTAGACGTAGAACGCCACCGGCACCCACGCCGCGCCGGTCTTGAACAGGATCCAGAACGTCAGCGAGATCCCGATCAGCCCAGCCTGCGTCACCGGAATGATCGCGCGCCGCGGCAGCCGCGCGCTGGCCCGGCTGTGCGCGTACATCAGCACGCCGATGAGCAGCCCGGCGGCGAGCTGAATGTAGGGCACGTTCTCGGAACCGAACTGCGCGATCACCTTCGACTTGGTAATCGGCCGGATGATGTTGTGCGACATCATTGCCAGGAACGAGAAGACGAACATCAGCCATCCGGTGATGGCTTCGCCCCGGCGGAATTGAACGACGTGATTGATCAGCCGGATCGGCATCCAGACCGGCGCAGATTGTATCCTTTACGGACGAATGAACGCCGAGATGTTGACGGCTCTCCTCCAGGTCCTGATGATCGACCTGGTCCTGGCGGGCGATAACGCCATCGTGATCGGGCTGGCGGCCGCTGGCCTGCCGGTCGCGCAACGCAACCGCGCCATCCTGATTGGCATCATCGCCGCGACGGTGCTGCGCATCCTGTTCGCGTCGGTCACCGTCCACCTGCTGGAAATCGTCGGCTTGCTGCTCGCCGGGGGCATCCTGCTGCTCTGGGTCTGCTGGAAGATGCTGCGCGAGCTGATGGTCTCGCGCGCCCACGCGCAGGCCGGCCGCGAGGCGATGGCCGACCGCGACCTCGACGCCGACGGCACGATTGCCGGCGGCGCGCCGCACAAGACGCTCGCCCAGGCGGCAACGCAAATTGTGATCGCCGACGTGTCGATGTCGCTCGACAACGTCCTCGCGGTCGCCGGCGCCTCCCGCGAGCACCCGATCGTGCTGGTGTTCGGGCTGGCGCTCTCGATCGCGCTGATGGGCCTGGCGGCGTCGTTCATTGCCCGCCTGCTCCATCGGCATCGGTGGATCGCCTGGGTCGGACTGGCGATCATCCTCTACGTCGCGCTCAAGATGATCCACGATGGCTGGCTGGAAGTGCAGCCGCATCTGTAGCCGGGGCGGCAAGATCCCGAAGATCCAGTGATGCGGTACCGGCGCGCCTTGATCCTCCCCATCCTGGCGGGCGCGCTCGCCGGTTGCGGCGCGTCGCCAACGCCCGCCGGACCAAGCAGCGGCGGCGGCCTCTCAGGCACGCTCCGCGGTCGCGTCGTCGATGGCGTGACGGCGTCCGGTCTCGGCGGCATCAGGGTCTCTGGCGGGCTGCAAAACGTGTTCAGCGACGCCTCAGGGGACTTCGCGCTCAATCCCGCCTTCGAGACCGATCACGGCGGGCTCTACACCTTCACCGGCAGCGCGATTGTCGAACGGAACACGGCGCTGCGCTCCGCCGGTGCCGAAGCGATCGTGTCGCTGATCCCAGCGTCATTCGACCTGCGGGCATTCAACGAGATGTTTCGGATCACACAGTTGCAGCGCTGGCGCGAGGCGCCGCCATTGCGCCTCGAGATGCGGACCGGCAGGTTCGCCGACATCAACGCGATCGACGTGACGATGCTCGAGAGCAAGATGTCTGACGCGGACAAGGATGGCCTGGTCGCCGACCTGACCTGGGCATTGCCGCAATTGACGGGGAACACGTTCACGGCGTTTGCCAGCGTCACGCCCCAGACGTCAGACCCGAACACGACGGTGTCGGCGCTGAATATCGGCATCATCACCATCGTCCGGCTAAGGGGCCTGACCATCGGCACGGGATTCTGGGGCTACAGCCGCTGGCGCTTCCTGAGCGACGGGACGATCTCCGGCGGGCTGGTCATGCTCGACGAGGATTTCGAACTGTCGCTGCACCCGCGCCGCCGCGCGCTGCGGGCGCACGAACTGGGTCACGCGCTCGGCATGGGCCACGTCACCGCTCGCGTCTCGATCATGAACAGCAACATCTCGGTCTTCGAGCCGAACGACTTCGACAAGCAGGCGGCGCGGCTCGCCTTTCAGCGCCCGCCCGGCAACCGCGCCCCCGACACCGATCCGGCGGGCTACTCAACGAACAGCGTCACCCCGGCGGGCGGGGGGCGGTGGAGTGGACCGATCAAGTAACCCATCGGCGAGGGGCGATCGGGTGATCGGGCCATCGCAGAGCATGGGCAATCGCGCGATCGGGCGAAGGCTTCACTGAGAACGCAAACGTCCAGCGCTGAGCAGCCCAGTTCGGCCTTCGCGCGACCGCCCGATCGCCGATGCTCTGCCATGGCCCGATCACCCGATCGCCCTTCGCCCGATAGAAGCTACTTCGGGAGTTGCTTCGGCTGACCGATTTTGACCATGACGACGCCGTGCGCCGGCACAGTGTCGGAGAATTCCGCGGCGAACGCGCCGAGATCTTTGTGCAACCAGACGTCGCGCACGGTTTGGCTGCCGGTGAGGCCAATCTCTTTCCACGTCGCCGTCATCTTCGCCGGCTGCAGGCCGCGGTTGAACAGGCCGATCGCCATCGTGCCGTCGGCGAGCGGCCGCGCCCAGAGTTCGAGCCGCTCGCGCTGATAAACGCGCGTCGCGCCGCGGCCGAGCATGTCCTGTTGGATGGCGAGCACTTCGTGATTCGTCATCAGGTCGGTGGTCCACTTGTCGAATTGCGCCATGTCGGCGCCGATCAAGAGCGGCGCCGCCTGCAGCGACCACAGCGAGATGTGCACGAGCTGCTCGTTCGGCGTCAACCGCGTGTCGTGAATCTGCGGTCCCCAGCCGACCTTGCCAATCACCAGCATGTCGGGATCGGTCCAGCCGCCCGGCTTCGAATACTGCTCGCGATTCGCCTGCCGGAACCCCACCGCCGACATGTTCGACCAGACGTCGGTGAGATCGCCGGTCGTCCGCCAGTAATGACCGCCGACGCTCTTGCCCCACTCCCAGACGTTGCCCATGCCGTACTGGCAGAGGCTGTAGATGAAATCGCGATTCGTCTTCTTCAACGCGTCGCGCATCACAAGATAGGGCTTTTGCAGATCTGCCAGCGGTTGGCCCGGCAGCGTGTTGCCGTACGAACACCAGTCGTGCTTCAGCACGTCGAAGCCCCACTCCGCCCAGGTCTTCGCATCGAGCTCTTCATAGCCGAGGCTGCCGGCAAAGCCTCCGCACGTCCGCGGCCCCGGTGAGGAGTAAATGCCGATCTTCAAGCCCTTGCTGTGGACGTAGTCGGCGAGGGCTTTCATGTTCGGAAACTTTTCGTTCGGCTGCAGCACGCCATTCGCATCCCGCTGGCCTTCCCAGCCGTCGTCGATGTTGATGTAGGCGAAGCCGTGTGCGGCCAGCCCGCTCGAGACCATCGCATCCGCCGCGGCGCGGATCTTCGCGTCGTCGACCGTCGTGCCCCAGACGTTCCACGAGTTCCAGCCGAGTGGCGGCGTCAGCGCGAGCGCCCCTCGACTCTCGCTCGGGGCGCCCTGAGCACTGTCGAAGGGCCCGTCGTCACCGCCGACGATGGTGAGGATCGATGTCGCGCGGCCGTGCGCGTTCGTGACCGTGACGGGTACTCGGTAGCGGCCTGCCTTGGCGATCGCGCCGGTGATGATGCCGGTCGCTGAATCCATCTTCAGACCCGCCGGCAAATCGGCGGCAGCGAACCGCAGGGGAGCTTCACCGGTGGCGGGAATCCGAAACAGGAAATCGTGCCCCGGCGTCCCGCCGGTGATGAACGGCGCGTTGACGCGCGGCTCGGCCGGATCGCCGGAGGCAATTGGCGGCGCCGGATCGGACGGGAACGTCCAGCTTTCCGGCTTCGTGGTGGCGCCTGGCTCGAGATAGATCAGCGCGCCGCCCCAGTCGGCATAGTCACCGGTGCTGACGTCGCCGCCGTCGTCGACGAACAGCTCGAGAAACTTCGCGTTGGTGACGTCGACCGAGACGAACTTCGGCGCGTCGCCACCCTTCATGAAACCGCTGTCGAACTTCTTGACGTTGTCGACCCAGACCTCGACGTTGACCGAGCCCTGCCCTTTCGCCGCCGCGTCGTCGATGCCAATCATCGACACGAACCTCGTCGCCTGCCCTTTCAGATCGACGATCAACTCGTTGATCGACGGCGTGCCAATGCCATGCACGTAGGTCTGACCGCCGAGCGTGATCGGCGGCGGCGTGGCATTGCCGCGCCCGCCGCCGCCACCGTAGCGCCCGGCCCGCGGCGTGCCGCGCCGCTGGACCATCTTCGTCAGGTCGAGCGAGTCGAGCCAGATCGCGTTGGGCGGCGCGTCGGCGGCGCGCATCGCGTCGAGCTCCTGGGACTGAGGAAGCGCCTGGAGGTGAACGACGATGGCGATGGCGCTAACGAACGTGGCAACAGCGGCAATGCGTCTCATAGAGTCGGTCCTGAGTGAAGGGCATTTGTCTACGAGCACACATGAAGGAGCATGAAGGAGTGAAGGAGCATCAAGGAGATCTTGGTCTTTAAGAGAAGTGATTTCCTTCATGCTCCTTGACTCCTTTATGCTCCTTCATGTGTGCTCTTGGGGTCACCAGCTGCCGTGCACAATCGGCTTGATCTGCTTCTCATAAATCTCGCGCACGGCACTCATCGTGCCGTCGTCGATCGGCGGCAGATCGCCGGCGGCGGCGTTGTCCATCGCCTGGGCGACGGTCCTGGCGCCGGGAATCGCGCAGGTCACCTCGGGGTGCCTGAGAATCCACGCCAGCGCGAACTGCGCCATCGTCCAGTCGTGCGGCACCAGCGGGCGGAGCGCATCGACGGCCGAAAACGCGGCGTCGAGCGGCACGCCCGAGAACGTTTCGCCTTTGTCGAACAGCTCGCCGTTGCGGTTGAAGTTGCGATGATCGTCGGCGGCAAAGGTCGAGTCGGGGCGCAGTTTGCCCGTCAGCAGTCCGCTCGCCAGCGGCACCCGCGCGATGACGCCGACGTCGCAGGCCCGGGCGCGGGTGAAAAAGGCGTCAGCCGGCTTCTGACGGAACAGATTGAAGATGATCTGCACCGACTGCACGCCCGGATGCGCGATCGCCCGCAGAGCTTCGTCGACGGTTTCGACGCTGACGCCGTAGTAGCGGAGCTTGCCGGCGACGACGAGGTCGTCGAGGATGCCGAAGACTTCGGCGCTATCGAACACGTCCGGGTGCGGGCAGTGCAGCTGCAGCAGATCGAGCGCGTCCATCTCCAACCGTGAAAGGCTGGCCTCCACCCAGGTGGTGAGGTTCTCGCGCGAGTAGCCCGCCAGCGACTGCACCGGCAACTGACGGCCGGCCTTCGTTGCCACCCACAACTCTTCGCCGGGACATTCGCGACGCAACCGGGCAATCAGCCGTTCGCTGCGGCCGTCGCCGTAGACGTCGGCGGTGTCGAAGAAGTTGACCCCGGCGTCGACCGCGGCGTGCAGCGCACGCATCGACTCTTCGTCGTCGACTTTGCCCCAGAAGCCGCCAATCGCCCACGCGCCAAAGCTCGACGCGGACACCTTCATGTCGGTTCGACCGAGCCGACGATAGATCACCGCTTGTTCCTCAGCCGCTTGCCGGAATACACGTCGGCGACGATGTGATGGGTGTCGTAGACGCGACTGAGGATGTCGTAGAGCGTCGGGTCGTAAGCTTTCAAACTATCGGCGGTGTAGATCTCCGCGCCCTCCGGCGATGTCCAGGCGAAATTCGACTCGAACCACCACTGTGTGCCCTCGGCCCAGTACTCGGCGACGGTGTTCTCGGCGTAGTGCTTCGCGAATCGGCCGGCGGTCTTCGTGTCCTTGTAGGCCGCTTCGATCTCGGCGTAGAGCGCCGGATCGGCGGTGCGCACCGCGCTCATGATGCCGTGCGAGAACTCGTGGACGCAGATGTGTTCGCCGTAGTACTTCGTCCCCGGAATGCCGAGCAGATTCTCCTCGGCGCATGACGTCCTGATGCCGCCCATGCCGCGGGCGCGGTTGTTCCAGTACTGCGCGTCGGTCATGCTGGCGATGCCACCGGGCAGGTCATAGCGCTCGCGTTCGCCCGGCGTCAGCCGGCGGTCGTCCTTCGCCGGTTTCTTCCAGTCGCGGTACTCCGGCAGGTCGAGCTGCTGTTCCTTCTGCGACATGATGCTGATCCGGCCGCCGCGGTCGGCCAGGACTTTCCGGACATCGGGCCGCTTCGCGAGCATCGCGTTGACGATGTCGCGCGCGATCAGCACCGCGGCGTCGTCGGTATTGACCGACGCGACGACGGCGATGCCGTCGGCGTCGGCATACTTCACGTAGAAGGGATCGAGCTTCAGATCCGCCGGTGGAGGGCTGACCATCGTCGACGCGTAGGTCTTGACAATCGCGCCGCGGGTCTCGAGCGGGGCCGGGCCCTGGGCTTGCATCACCAGGCCGACCGACGTCAGCAGCAGTAATGTGCGCATGTCCTCACCACAGCCGCCACGGCAATGCGCGGCGGTCGAAATACATGAAGTAGGGGTAGTTTTCAGCCATCTCGTAGAACGGGCGGAAACGCAGGCGAACTGGCTTCTTGTCCGGCGGCTCGACGCGGAAATTCGTGTCGTATGTCGTCTCCGGCAGTCCCGTCGCCCACTCGCCTCTCGGCGTGCCGCCGGGCTCGGCGACCAGCCAGGTCGGCAGTTCGTCGTTGCTCAGCGGCAGTCGGAAGTTCGGATCGTGATACGCGCCCTCGAGCGCGAATACCACCGGCCCGCGCACGAAGGCGACGCGATCCGGATGCGCGGCATCGACCGGCTCTAGGCGCATGACCAGCGGAATCCGCACTTCGGCGACGTCGCCGTTGGCCCAGGTGCGGTTGACCACCGCCCACGTGCCCGGCTTGGCGGCCACCGGCAGCGGCGGCTCGCCGTTGATCGACACGGTAACGTCGCGGGTCCATGCCGGCACGCGCAACCGCAACGCAAACGCCGCCGGCGCCTGCGTCGATATCGTCAGCTTCGACGTGCCGACGTCGGGATAGGCCGTCTCCTGACGAATCGTCACGTCGCCGGCCTGGCCGCGCCACGTGGCTTCCGACGGCACGTAGAGATTGACGTAGACGCCCTTCGGATCGCGGAAGTAAATCAAGTTGTGGTACTCGGCCATGTTCTGGATGTAGGTTCCCGAGCAACACGTGTAGGTGTCCCAGTTGTAGACCTTCATCCCGCCGCCGACGCGGTAGTCGCTGTAGTAGAAGTTTCGGCCCCGCCCGGCAATCGGCAGCGCGGCGCCAATCGCGTTGTAGAGCAGGCGTTCGATCCAGTCGCCGAACCTGGCCTCGCCGGTGAATTGCAGCAAGTACGACGACAGCTTGAAGCCGGCCCACGCGCCGCACGACGTTTCGAAGGTGTCGGAGCGCGTGTCGAGCGCCTTGCCGAGCGCGCCGTCGATCGCCATGTAACGCTCGTTCGGCCCGTAGCCGCCGGTGGCGTAGCACTGATGCCGCTGCATGTAGTCGTAGCCGTTGCGCGCGATGGTCAAGAACTTCGGATCGCCGGTCACGTCGAACGCCATCGCCGCGCTGCTGAACGCGTTGGTATGACTGTAAGCGTGCACGCCGTGGGCGTCGGGCGGTGACGCGGTGGTCTCGAACTTCGCCCAGTAGGCGGAGTAGCGCCACTCGTCGCCGAACTTGCGGTAGGTTTCATCTCCGGTGAGGCGGTACGCTCGGTAGAGATTCTCCGAAAGCGTGTACCACTCCTGTGGCAAGCCGTAGTAGTGCTGGTTGTGCGTCGGATCGGCCAGCGGCATCTTCGGCCGCTCGAACGATTTCGATGCGAACGCGACGACGCGCGCGAGCATCGGCGCGGTGTCCACGCCGCCGTGCTTCTGCAAGTCGACGAGCCCGCCGACCAGTTTGTCGAACGGATAGTGGCGCATCCGCGCATCGCCGTCGGACTTGACGGTCTTCGCCCATTCGCCGAACAGGCCGCGCGCCTTGTCCGCGAGCCGGGCATCGGCGGTGACGCGCGCGAGACGCGACATCCCGCTGAGCCACTGCCCGAAGATCGAGTTGCTGGTGACGCCGCACCAGCCGCCCAGCGGCTGCGCGTTGGTCGGCAGCCCGGCTTCCTTGCGGCAACCGTGCAGGATGTCGGCATCGGGCACGGCCAGGTAGTAGTCGCGGCCTGCGGCGACCTGCCGCTGCCAGCGGCTCGGCAACAGCTTCACGCCGGTGAAATCAAACGGCTCGAGACGTGTCGCGGCCGGGACGGCCGGTGGCGATGGCATCGGCGCCGCGGTCGTCGCGGCCGATTGGCTCGACGAGTCAGCCGGCCGATCGCCCGCCGGCGCGGCGCACTGCGTCGCCGCCAGCGCGCCGGCGGCAATCGAGACGCTCCTCAGGAAGTCGCGACGCGCGACGTCGTCGGCCATGCCGAGATTCTAGCCTCGCAACCTCGCCGATGACCCTTCCGTCTAACCGCAGAACTGCTTATGACCCGAAAAGCCGCGGCCCTTGGTCAAAGCTTCCGGCTGTTCCGTACTCACCCCGGCGTCGCCATCTCAGCGGTCCTTGCGCTCGCGATGGGCATCGGCTTCACGACGACGATGGTCGGCATCGTCCATGGCGCTACGCGCACGCTGCCCGTGGACCGTCCCGAGCAGATCGTGGCGGTGGACAAGCTGGCCCGAGTGCCAGAAGGCACGACGTCCGGGGCACGCGCCGCAGACCTGCGCTTGTGGCGCAGCGTCTCCACGTCGTTCGTGCAACTTGCCGCCTTCGAGACCTACACGACGAATCTCGGCGATTCAGCCGACGCGCCCGAACGCGCCGCAACCGCCGCGATCACCGCCGACGCCTTCGCTCTCCTGGGTGCCGTGCCGCAGGCGGGCCGCTCGCTCGCCGACGCCGACGCGGAGCCTGGTGCGCCCGCGGTGGCCGTGATCAGCGACGCGTTGTGGCGCCGCCGCTACGCCGCCGCGCCCGCGGCGCTCGGTCGCACGATCCGCCTCGACGGGCGGCCGCACGTCATCGTCGGCATCATGCCGCCGCGCTTTGCGTTTCCGATCAATCAATCGGTTTGGGTGCCGCTCGCCGTGCCCGCAAATTCCGGTCCGGCCGAAGGCGCCGTGATGACGATCTTCGGACGACTGCGTGACGGCGTCACGATGGCGCAGGCCGGCGACGAGATCACCGCGCTCGCGCGCTCGGCGGCGAACGGCGCGGGGGCCGGCGACATCCGCGCCTCGGTCTTTCCCTTCGTCGAGATCGAGACGCCGCGCGACACCATTCGCGCGCTGTACTTGATGGTGCTGGCGGTGTCGTTCGTCCTGGTCATCGCGTGCAGCAATGTCGCCAATCTGCTGCTGGCCAGAGCCGCGAGCCGCGACCGTGAAATCGCCGTCAAGCTCGCGCTCGGGGCCGAGCGCCGGCATCTGATCGCGGCGCAGCTGCGGGAAGCGCTCACGCTCGCCACGCTCGCGAGCGTGCTCGGGCTGGCGTTCGCGTGGATCGCGACCAGTGCATTCGCGGCAAACACCTCGCACATCATCGAGGCCTACTGGGTCGATTTCCGCGTCGATCCAACGGTCGCGCTGACTGCCGCCGGCCTCGCCGGGTTCGCGGCGGTCGCGTCCGGCCTGGCGCCGGCGCTGCGCGCGTCGCGGGCCACCGTGACGACGCTCCTGGCTGGGTCGGCGGGATCGACGATGCGCCTGGGGCGTTTCGGCCGCAGCCTGATCGGCGTGCAGGTCGCACTCGCCTGCGGCGTGCTGGCGTTGACCATGGTGCTGGCGCGCGCCTCGGTGACGCTGCGCGCGCTCGAGTGGCCGTTCGATCCGCACGGCATTCTCACCGCGCAACTCGGCGACATCACGACGCCCGCGGGCACCTCCGAAGCTGCCGCCGAAGCGATTGCGACGCTCGTGGGCGAAGTGCGCGCCAGCCCCGGCGTGACCGCGGCGGCCGCCATCAGCGCCTTGCCGGGCCGCGGCGGCGGCAGCTGGACGTTCGGCCTCGATGCGCGGCCGGCTGCCGGCAACCGGCGGACGACGGCCATCGCCGCGGTGTCGCCGGACTTCCTCGACGTGTTCGACGCGCGCGTGCTCGCGGGCCGCGCGCTTCGTGACAGCGACGACGCGCACGCCCCGGGCGCCGCCGTGGTCAATCGCAGTTTCGTCCAGCGGCAATCGCCCGATCGCAATCCGCTCGGTCGGCAGATTTTTCTCGGCTCGCGCGCCTACACCATCGTCGGCGTCGTTCCGGATCTGATGGCAGCGGACATCCAGGACAAAGATCAGCAGGGCGTTTACATCCCGATTTCGCAACTGCGCGCGGCATCGGTTCGACTGATGCTGCGCGGCAGCGGCGATCCGTTCTCGCTGGCCGCGCCCTTGCGCGCGGCGATCGCCCGCGTCGATCGCGACCTCCCCGTGACTGAGGTTTTCACCCTCCACGAGGCGGCGTTTCGCGACAAACGCGTGCTCGATGTGTTGAGCCTGCTGTTTTCACTGTTCGGGCTGGGTGCCCTGACGTTGACGGGCATCGGTCTCTACAGCGTGCTCTCGTTCACCGTGGCCTCGCGGACCCGTGAGATCAGCATCAGGCTCGCGCTGGGGGCGACGCGGTGGCGGGTGATCCGGCTGGTGGCGCGGCAGGCAGCCACCGTCGTGCTCGCCGGACTGGTGGTCGGCATCGCACTCGCGGTCGCGGTGTCGATCGGGTTTTCGTCGGCGATCGAGCAGGTGTCTCCGGCCAGTTGGTCGCTGCTCTTCGGCATCGCCGCGTGCCTGGGCCTGACCTGTGCCCTCGCGCTGGTCGTCCCGGCGCGCCGAGCCACCAGGGTCGCCATCGTCGCCGGGCTGAGGCGGACCTAGGTCGCGCTTTCTTCGAACTCGTACACGCCCCGATACTCCCGCGGCAGCATCGCTGCGATCGCATGGCCGATGTGATCCATCACCTGCTGGTGATCGCCGCCGACGCTTTCACTCAACTCGCCGGCATCGATCGGTGCGCCGATCGATGCGACGACGCGGACGCGCTGGACCGACTCGGCGCCGATTGGAAAGAACTCCTCGGTGCCGGTGAGCGCCACCGGCAGGACGATCGTGCCCGACTGATCGAGATACCGGCTGACGCCGGCGAGAAACTCGCCCATCTCGCGATTGCGCGTCCGCGTGCCCTCGGGAAACACGAGCACGGCATCGCCGGCGCGCAGCCGCGTAAACGCGGCATCGATCGACTGGCGCGCCGCCCGGGCCACATCGCGCGCGCTCATCACCGCGTCCTCGCTCGACACGCCGCTGCTCTGCGCGACCCGAATCGTCCCGAAACACAGGCTCGAGAATCGCCGCTGCACGCTCGAGTAGACTTTCGGCCCCGCGATCACGGTCAGGCGATCGCAGAAGGCGTCCGCGCCGGCGCGATGGAACAGGATCTCGATCAGGTTCCCATCGGAATACGACAGATGGTTCGCGATCACCACCACCGGCCGGCCGGCCACTTCGTCGAGATGCTCGATGCCATGCACGGTCGAGCTCGGCAACAGCAAGTGGTCGGCAAGGCTGCGATGCAGCTGCCGCGCCAGCGGATCGCGTTCGTAGTAGCCCCAGTGAGTGGCGGGCGTCATCAACCGCCGGCCGAGCGCCTCGACCGCCGCCGGACCGGCAGCGTCGATCTGCTGCTCGAGGTCGGCGCGAATCGCGTCGAGTTCCTGCTGCGGATGCCCGGCCATGAAGTTGAGCACCGCATCAACGATGGCGCCACGCCCAAACCCCGGAGTCGAGGCCGTCACTGCCTGCCCCCTCCGGGGGGGCCACCTCGGCCGCGCCGCGGCGGTGCCGCCAGCGCTTTCACGCTCGCCCGCCACTCAGCGGCGGTCATCGTCTCGATCTTCGACTGTTCCATCGCGGCAAACACCAGCTCCCGCATCAGCGGCAGAAAAGGAAATTCGAGCGCCGCCTTCGGACGTGCGCGATCGATAACGGCGACGGCGCCGTCACGCCAGGTCAGCAGCGGCGTGCCACGGCTCTCGAGATACACGAGCGCCTGGAGGCCGATTTCTCCCAGGGCCGCCAGATCCTCGGCAAGCGGCAGTGTCTCGCGCAGCCCCGGCGCGCGGTCGACCAGCGCGGTGTAGCCGGCCTTGGCGTCTCGCCAGCGCGAGAACGTCTGTCGAAGTTGGTCGCGCCCAAGCCCGAAGCGCGGCAAGTCCGAAAGCAGGGCGTCGAGGGCGGTCGAAATCCGACGAGCGCCGGGGCTGTCGGTCGAAACCGCGTCGACCAGATGCGTCAGCGGTCCCAACGACGTCATCCACGGCTGCTGACCGCCGCGCTGATAACCCTTCACCGGTTCGACGACGTCAGCCACTACTTTCGCGATGGCGAGATCGCCCGAACCGGCGAGCCGTCGCAGCAGGACGTCGCCGTTGCGAAGATGCGTCAGGCCCAGCTCCTCGAGTTGGACACTGACGACATCGAGGCGCCGGTACATGTCGTCGACGTCAGCGACCTCCCGCGGCGACCAGAACCGTTCGGCGATCGCCGCCGTCCGCGGCCAGATGCGCGAGTCGATCGTCTCCGGCCCCACCCACTCGCCCCACATCGTCGCTTCGCCGCCGAGGATGTGCGCGGCCTCCTCATCGGTCAGACCGCTGTTCGCCGGAAGCGGATCGACGGTGTAATGCCGGCGCGCGGTTTCAAGGAGATCGATGTAGTAGCCGGCGGATAACACGCCGTCGTAGCCCTGTTTGGCGGCGTCAAACAGCGATTTCTGCCCGCGCCATGAGTGCACGACCGTCTCTTTCGGCAGTCCGGGTTGGAAGATCTCGTCCCACCCCATCATCCGTTTGCCGTGCTTGCGCACGATCGCCAGCAGTCGCTGGTTGAAGTAGGTCTGCAGCGCGTGTGCGTCCTTCAGCCCGCGCTTCTGCATGAACGCCTGGATCTTCTTGTTGGCGGCCCATTCCTTGCCGTTGTTCTCGTCGCCGCCGATGTGCCAGTAAGCGTCCGGAAAGACGGGCGCGATTTCGCCGATGAACGTGTCGATGAACTTGTAGGTCTCTTCGCGGGTCGGATCGAACGCCGGGTCGAACACGCCCCACTTGCGCGCCATCGTGTACGGACCATCGCCGCTGCCGAGCTGCGGATACGCGACGATCCAACTCGATACATGCCCGGGCATGTCGAACTCCGGGACGACACGAATGCCGCGATCGCGCGCGTAGGCGACCAGTTCGCGCAGCTGATCCTGGGTGTAGTACTGGCCATCCGAGCCCATCTCGTGGAGCTTCGGGAACCGGCGGCTTTCGACGCGGAAGCCCTGGTCCTCGCTGAGATGAAAATGGAGAACGTTCAGCTTCACCGCGGCCATGGCGTCGAGCTGACGTTTGATGACCTCGACCGGCTCGAAGTGGCGGCCGACGTCGAGCAGCAGCCCGCGCCAGCGAAAGCGCGGCGCGTCCTGGATCGTGACCGCCGGGATGAAGAACCCGCCGGCGTCGCCGGAGAGCAGTTGCCGGATCGTCTCGAGGCCGCGCAAGGCGCCGACGACGGTGTTGGCCCGCAGTGTGACCTGCGACGCCGCCTCGATCGAATACGACTCGTCTTCTTCGAGTGCGGGTATCGCCAGTCCCGCGGTCTTGACGTCGATCACGATCGCTGCCGCGGCGGCATCACCGGTCTGATCGCGTGGGAGAACGAAGCCGGTACGTCCCTGTAGACGCTGAATCAGGCGATCGATGCCGGCCTTCAGCCGCGCGTCGGAAAACCCGCGGACGACGACCCGCGACGCGTTGCTGATCGCGACACGGCCGGACCGGTACGCGATCGACGCCGGCACCGGCATCAGCGCCGGCGTCGACGCAGACTGCCGGAACGTCTGGACGATCGCCCACCAGACCGAGCCGCGAATATCCGAGACCCCGGCGCCCGTCTGCAGAGAGATCCGCAGCCCGGGGCGCTGCCATTCGACGATCGCGATCTCCTGGTTTTCGGTGAACCGGTAGATCGTCTGATCGTACGTCTGGCCGCCGAACGTCACCGGCGCGCGCTCGAGTCGCATGCCGGCCGGGTCGCCGACGATCGTGTCCGCCTTATCCGCGCGGACGTCGACATCGAGCACCGGTGCCGGCGCGGCAAACTCTACCCGTCTAACGCGGAAGCTCGCGCCGTCGCGGCGCCCTTCAGGACCGGTCGCGACGACCTCGAACCCCTCGGGGATGCGAATCTCGTAGCCATACGTGGCATTGACGTGTGTCTGCCAGCGCTCCGCCGCGGTGGTTTGCACGGTGGCCGCGAGGTGGGGCGCCGTCTCGAATGGCACGGCCGCGGCCACGAGCGCGGCGGCGACACGCAGAACCAAACGCACCATGTGGCTGGTCTCGAGCGTCATTCCTGTCGAAGAGCGCGGACCGGATCGATCCGGGCAGCGCGGGCCGCCGGCACGCTGGCGGCAATCAACCCGACCACCACGAGCACGCCGCCGGCGCCGACGAAGGTGGCCGCGTCCAGCGCCGGCACCCCGAACAAGAAGCTGTCCAGCGACCGGCCGAGTACGGCAGCGGCGGCACTGCCGATGACGACGCCGACCGCGATCAGCCGCAACGCCCCGCCGACGACGAGGCGGAACGTCCGCGCCGGCTCGGCGCCGAGCGCCGCCCGCAAGCCGATCTCCGCGGTACGGCGCGTCACGGCGTAAGTGACGAGACCGTAGACGCCGACCGCGGCGAGGCCGGCCGCCGACAACGCCAGCCCGATGATCAGCAGCATGTTGAAACGTGGCTGCGCGATCGACGCCGACAGCAGGTCTTCGATCGCCGAGGCCTTGGCGATCGGCAGCGACGGATCGACCGCCGCCAGCGCTACCCGGGCGCGGGCGGCGACGTCAGCGGCCGACAGATCCGAGAGCACGACGATCTGCATCTCGGAGAGCGCCAGACTGTCGTAGGGCACGAAGATTTCCGGCGCCGCCGCCGCTTGCAGCCCGTCATGCTTGATGTCGCCGACCACGCCAACGATCGTGAGATCGCCGGCCATCGGCAGCTGCACTTTTCGATTCAGCGGACTGTCGGTGCCGAAGTAGCGGCCCGCCAGCGTCGCGTTGACGATCGCGACCTTGGGTCCATCCTGGCGGCCGTCGAGGCGATCGAACGTCCGACCCTCGCGCAGCCCAATCGCCATCAGCTCGAAGTAGCCGGGCATCACGCCGCGATAGCGCGCCCGGGGCCGCTCCGACGGCGACGTCGCGTCGAGCCCGTCAATCGTGAACGACAGCTCGAACTGCACGCCGAGCGGACTCATGGGCAGCGCCGAGACGGCGCTCACCCGCTCGAAGCCCGGCGTCGGCCGCATCCGTTCGATCAGATTGCTGAAAAAACGCCGCTTCGGCTCGCTGCCGGCGTAGCGATCCTGCGGCACGGCGACATGCAACGCCACCACCCGCGAGGTGCGGAACCCGGGATCGATCGACGACAGCTTGATGAAGCTGCGCAACAGCAGGCCGGCGCCGATCACCAGGACCAGCGCCAGCGCGACTTCGGCGACGACCATGATGTCCGAGAGCCAACGCGCGCCGCGGCTGGTGGTCGCGCTGCGGCCGCCCTCCTGCAGGGTCTCGAGCAGGTTGGGCCGCATCGCGCGCCACGCCGGCACCAGACCGAAGAGCACACCGGCGCCGGTCGCGGTCGCCAGCGCAAACAGCACGACGGTGACGTCGAGGCCGATACCGTCAGCGCGCGGCACGGTCGCTGGAATCATCGGCCGGAGCAGCGCGATCCCCCACGCCGCGACGACCAGACCGAGCGCGGCGCCGCTGGCCGCCAGCAATGCGCTCTCGGCGACGGAGCGGCGAATCAACGTCCACTTGCCGGCGCCAAACGCGGCGCGGACCGCGAAGTCGCGCGTCGATTCCGCGGAGCGCGCCAGGAGCAGGTTGGCGATGTTGGCGCAGCCGATGCACACGACCAGGACGACGGCGCCGAACAGCATCCAGATCGTGCGCCCGATGTTGCCGACGACTTGCTCGTGCGCGGGCACGAGCGCGACGCCCCAGCCGGCGTTCGAATCCGGATGCTCGCGGGCGATGTCGGCGGCGATCCGATCCATGTCGTCGCGTGCCTGTTCGAACGTCGCGCCGTCGGCGAGCCGGGCGACCGTCTTGTACATCCGATGCGGCCGCGACGGCTGCGAGCTGGCGTCGAGCGTCAGGGCCGACCAGACCTCGACGTCAGTGTCGCCGACCGGAAACTGAAACTCGCGTGGCATCACGCCGACGATCTCGTACGGCTTGCCGTCGAGCAGCATCGTCTTGCCGATCACGGCGCGATCGCCGCCGAAGCGCCGCCGCCAGGTGCCGTCGCTGAGGACGATGGGCAGTCCATTGCCCGGCGTCTCTTCGGCGTCGAGGAAGGTGCGTCCGAGGGCGGGCGGGACCGCGAGTACCCGGAACATCGCCGGCGAGACGTCGACGCTCATGATGCGCTCGGGACGGCCGTCGGCCATCAGCGTGAAGCCGCGATACCGATAGGCGCCGATCGACGCGAAGCCGCGCGTCCGTTCGCGCCAGTCGAGGTAGGTGGCGCCCGAGACTTCGGAGCGGTCCTGCTTCAGCGCCGGGTTGTTTTCCCACACGACGACCAGCCGGTCCGGATCGACGTAGGGCAGCGGCCGCAGCAGCACGCCATGCAGCACGCTGAACAGCGTCGTGCTGACGCCGATCGCGAGCGCGAGCGTCAGCATGACGACGGCGGCAAAACCGGGCGCGGCCCGGAGCGCGCGGGCGGACTCGCGAAGGTCGCGAAGCATGGGCCGCAGTTTACACTCACGCGGAGACGCAGAGGGCGGCTCTACGTGAGATACGATCCGCCGCGATGCCCGACTTTCGCCCTACGCCCGCGGACAAGTTCACGTTTGGCCTCTGGACGGTCGGCAACCGCGGCCGCGATCCGTTCGGCGAGTTCGTCCGGCCGGCGCTCGACCCGCGCGAGTCGGTGCGGCGCCTCGGCGCGCTCGGCGCCTGGGGCGTCAACCTGCACGACAACGACCTGGTGCCAATCGACGCGTCGGCAGCGGAACGCGACCGAATCGTCCGCGAGTTCACCAAGGCCCTGAACGAACACGGCATGTGCGTGCCGATGGCGACGACCAATCTGTTCTCGGACCCGGTGTTCCGTGACGGCGCCTTCACGTCGCACGACGGCGGCGTCCGCGCCTACGCGCTGCAGAAGACGATGCGCGCGATGGATCTCGGCGTCGAGCTCGGCGCCTCGACCTATGTGTTCTGGGGCGGCCGCGA
>DASUGM010000221.1:0-40092 GCA_036274055.1 Vicinamibacterales bacterium
GTCACAAATGTTGCAATTCAAGATGCGACCCCACGCCAGCTGTCCTGGAAGTCGGACATCCTGCACCTGCAAATCGATCGTCCGCTTCTCGCCTTCGGTCAGCGTGAACCGGGTCGCGGATCGCGTCAGCGTCTCGAGGAACTTCGGGTCCTGCCACTCGGCCGATCGCTCGTCGGGAATCGCGACCGCGTAGTAGTCGCCGGCGGGCAGCGTGCCGAGGCCGAATGAACCGTTCGGCGACGGTCGCGCCGAGCGCATCCGCCGCGAGTTGAAACCGAAGTTGGTCCAGCCCTGGACGTCAGCAGGGAAGACGATCACAGCCGTGTCCTGCACGTCACTGCCGGTCGTGATCTGACGAACCGTGCCGCTCACCTGCGAAATGCGATCCGTAAACGTAACGACGATGTTGGCGATGTCTTTGTCGGCCATCTCGAACGGCGTGTCCGAGACATCGACGCCGTTGAGCATCGCCGACTTCAGCGTCCAGCCGCCAGGCGATCCGCCGATGCGCAGGAAATATTTGCCGGGTAAAAAGCCCTGCGTGGAGAACGTGCCGTCGGGCTCGATGCGACCGGGCTGCGGGTAGTAGTTGGCGCGCTGTCGTCCGTCCGCGGTTTCCACGGTGACCGGAATTCTCGCCAGTTGCTGCGCCGGCGGCCGGTCCGCCGTGCCATCGAACTCGACCCGCCCGCTGATTTTCATGCCCTCGTGCATCGTCAACGCCACGCCGTGAAGGTCGGTCTCGCCGACCGAAATCGGCGTCGCCGTCCACAGCAGTGGCTCGAGCGCCGCCGGCGGCGCGCCGAACGTGGTGGTGACGATCTGTCCGTTGACGGTTGTCGTCGTGGTCGTCCCGCCGCGAATCGGCAGCGGCATGACGGGCGTGACCGGCGTGCCGCCGCTGCCAGGCGGCGGCGGCGGAGGAGGTGGCGGCGGGGGCGGCGGCGGACCCTGCCGCGGCACTTTCACGGTTTGAATCACGTACTGCCCGGCCGGCACCGCGAGAAACACGAACGCACCGGTCGAGTCGGTGACCGCGGTGGCGATGTCCGGATCGATCGACATCTCGCCGGTATCGGTCGGCACGAGATGCAGCGCGTAGTTGGCGGCGTCGCCGCTCGGCACGAAGAGTTGCCCCGAGATGCTCACCATCGGCTGCGGACGCAGCACGAAGTCGACGCCGTTGCGCTCCTCGCCGGAAGCGACGGTGACAATGTCGGCGCGCCCGACCGTGGTCGATGACGGGAAGTACTGCGTCGCGTAGCCGAGCAGCTTGCCGCCACTGGTGGTCGGATTGAGCGACTCGGCGCCGCCGTTCGTGCGCGAAAGCACGAACCGCGCGTCGGCGCCGACGGCCGTGCCGCCGCTGCCGTAGTTCACGCCGCCGCTGCCGGGCGTGTACGCGGTCTGTTCGAATGCCGTCGCCACTCGTCCGTTCATGCCGAAATCAGCCGGCATCGAAGTCCGGACCAGCGGCACGGAGACGACGTAGTCGCCGGGCACGAGGTCGCGAATGCGATAGATGCCGCGGTCGTCGGTCGATAGCTCGCCGTTGGTGTTGGCGGGCTGCAGCATGCGGCGGCCGGCGATGAGCGCCCGCCGATAGATTCGCACCGGCAGGCCGACGACAGGATCGCCGGCCTCGTCGCGAACGGTGCCCGAGATCGATCCGTTCTTGAACACCCGGACGGTGATGTCGCCGATGCGCTCGTGATCGCGAAGCTGAATCGAACGCGTGTTGCCGTTCGGCCGAGTCCGGCCGTAGCCGCCGTCGGCGTAGCCGGGCTTCGATGCGTTGAGCTGGTAGACGCCGCGGACCAGATAACGAAACGCAAACCGGCCATCGCTGTCGGTCAGAAATCGCGGCCGTTGCGGCGTCGGCATTGACGGCGGCCGGGCTTGACCCGGCGCGACCTGCGGCGGTGGCGGCGGTGGCGGCGTCGCACCGTTGAGTGTCACCAGCGCGCCGGGGACCGGGCGCCCGGTGGCGGCATCGACCACGCGGCCGAGGATGAGACCGTCAGTCGTCAGCGGCGGCCGCGGCGCCTGGGTCTGCGGTTGCCCCTGTCCTTGAGGGGGCGGAGCGCCTCTACCGGATTGAACAGGCGGCGGAGTTTGGCCCAAAAGCGGAGCGAGTGCGACCGCACCAAAGAGCGCGACGAAAAGCGTTTGTCGAAACGGTCGCACCGCGCCTCCACGTCAGGCCCTGGGCGCTAGGCCCTGGGCACCACGGGTTCCTAGGGCCCAGGGCCTGGTGCCTAGTGCCTAGTGCCTAGCGCCTGATCTAATGTCCGCCGCCAACTCTAAGGTCCTGGACCTTCTTCTCGCCTTCGCCGATCTGGATTGCGATCGACGCGGTCGCGAGCTGGTTCAGGAAGTTCGGGTCGAACCATTCGCCCGGTTCGACATCGGTCACGGCGGTTAGACGGTAGTCGCCGGGCGGAAGATTGCGAAGCGTGTACTTGCCGTCCGTGCCCGGACGCGTCGAGACGATCCGGCGCGCCGACGGCAGCCAGAACCGGTGGTCACTGGGGTAGACGATGATCGTGTAATCGGACGACGGCCGGCCCTGGCTGTCCTGAATCGTCCCCGACAATTCCTGCGTCCGATCCGCGAACGTCAACACCGCGTTCGACACCTCCTGGTTCGGTGCGATCTCCAGCGGGAAGTCGAGGACGTCCAGGCCGTTGACGATCGCGGACTTGAGCGACCACTGACCAGCGGCGGGATTTGCGGGTCCGCCGCCGCGTCCCATGCCTTGCGTTGCCTGACCCTGATTGGCGCCGCCGCCGATCGGCGCCGCGGCCGAGATCATGTAGCGGCCCGGCGCGACGCCGGTGATCGTGAAGCGCCCCTGCGCGTCGACGACGGCGGGTGGAATGCCGCCCATTTCGAATCCCTGCGATCCGCGCGGCGAGAGCGAGATGCGCACGCGCGTAAGATCTGTCGGCGGCTGCGAGGTCGTGCCCTGGAAGTCGATGCGGCCGCTGACCCGCATCCCCGGCTGCAGGTTGAGCACGAGATTCTGCATCGGCTGACCGCTGACACTGATGTCCATCGATGCCCACAACACCTGCGCGACTTGTCCGCCGCGGCCGCCGGGACCGAAGTCCTGTCCGCCGCGTCCGAGTCCCGCCGCGCGTCCGCCCGCCGCTTGCGCGTTGGGATCCTGCACCCGGACCGCCGCGCGCGCCTGCAGCGAGTACTGTCCCGGCGCGACGTTGGTGAACGAGAACTGCCCGTTCTGGTTGACGCGCGTCATGCTCATGCCGACGCCGGGAATCGCCGAGACGCCGCCGCGATCCGACGGCACCAGCGAGATCTGCGTCCCCTGGGGCAGCGAGCCGTCCGGCGAAACGATCTGTCCTTCGATCTTCGCCGTCTGCACCAGCTGCAATCGGAAGTCGACGCCGCTGCGCTCCTCGCCGATGCCGAGCGTGATCGACGACGCGCCCGACGGCGCGGTCGTGCCCGGGTAGTACACCGGCGCGTATCCGAGCGACTGCTCCTGATCCGCCTGGGTCAGTTGTTGCTGCAGCTGCGTCACGCGATCGAGGAGCTGCTGGCCGCCGCCGCGTCCGCCCGGCGCGCCGATCTGGCCGAGCAGCTCGCCGCCGCCTTGCCGACCGCCCCGGCCGCCGGTGGTCGTGACACCCTGCGATTGCAACTGCTGCATGAGCGATTCGACTTCCGCCTGAATCGTTTGCCGCAAGTCGCCGAGACTGGCGTTGCGTGGCACCGCGCTGATCATGTATTCCCCGGGTTGGAGTCCGTAGACGCGATACATGCCGCGATCGTCGGTCGTGTCTTCACCCGCGCTCGATAGCGATCGCTCGCCGGTACGGATCACGTAGCGCATGACACGCACGCGCGTGCCCGGAGACGGGTCGCCGGTCTCGTCGATGACGACGCCGGTGACGACGCTGCCGCGGGGCAGCGCGATCACGGCTTTCTCGATTTTCTGCCCGTCGGAAAGCTGAATCGGCGTGCCCGGACGGCCCGAGCGCTTGGCGCCGTAGGCGATGTCGACGAAACCGGCCTTCGACGCGGTCATCGTGAACCGGCCCGCCGGCAGCGCCGTGAACGTGAAGCGCCCCTGATCGTCGGTGATGGCGGTGCGGCCGCCGCGCAGTTCGGTGCCGGAGAGCGTGACTCGCGCCCGTCGAACACCATTGCCCGATCCCTCGAGCACGACCGCGCCGCTGATCGTTCCGGTGCCCACCACCGACGGCGTCGTCTGGTCGCGGGTCTGACCGCGTCCGCCGCCGCCACCTGCGCGGCCCTGTGCGGGCGGCGGCTGCTGCTGTTGCTGCGGCGCCGTGCCGACGGGCGACTGATCCGGCGCCGCGTTGAGGCCGACGGTGAGCGCGAGCGCGGCTGCGCCCAGCAGGTAGCGCGAGGGGGTCCGAGTCATGTCCTTGTATTAGACCTCAGGGGTACCGGCCTCGTTGGCGCCGTCATCAAATACTCACAAACCCCTTACTTGAGCGTCAGTGTCACGCGCGCTTTTTCGCCCGTCTTGACCGTCACCCGGGTCGCGGTTTTCCTGAGGCCGGCCAGGTATTCGGGAAGCTCCGCCGCCGGGACCGACAGCGTCGGCCAGATCGCGACCAGGTAGTCGCCGGTGATCAAGACGGGCGACTCGAACTCGCCATTCGCGTCCACGCGCACGTTGAGCGACGGTTTACCCTGAACCGTCGCGCCGTCGGCCGCGGCGAAGATGACAACCGCGCCGTAGCCCGCGGGTGATCCGTCGGTGCGGACGACTCGCCCGGCAATCGTCGACGCGTGCGAAGTGAACTTCACTTTCATGCCGAAGATGCCTTCGCCGGGATTGAGCGTCAGCGGCACGGTGAACGCATCCGGCAGCGGCACGCCGCCAGGCACACGCGCGGCCACCGCTTCGACCGGCAGCCATCCCAGCGTCTGGAATCCCTGCGTCGTGATCAGGTAATCGATCGGCAGCAGCCCGGCGATCATGAAGCGGCTGCGAGCATCGATCTGCGAGAACGGCGCCGGCAGCAGCGCGGCGACATCGCGGCGCGGATAGACCGGGCTCGCGGTCACCGACGAGTACGTTTTCACGCCGAAGTACGGCTGTTCACTGCCGTCGAAGGTGACGTCGCCGGCGATCCACAAGGCGCGCTCCATCTTCAGCGCGATCGGAAGCACGGTTTCGCCGTGGACGTCGAACGTGGCGATGGCGTACGTCGGCTCGGACGTCTGATCGCCGCGCGGCGGCACGATCACTTTGTATTTGCCCGGCCGGAGACCGAAGAACGTGAACCGTCCATCGGCGGTGATCGTCGCGGTGCGGACGAGCGAGGCGACGCCCGGCGCCGGCTCGAGGATCGCGCGCGACGGGGTCACGGTCTGATTCTCGAACCCGAGCAGGCGGCCGTCGACGCGCGTCGCGGCGCCGCGATTCATGTGGATGACGAGACCGGTCCGATCCTGATCGGCCGAGACGTCAACGACCGTGGCTCCAGCGGGATCGACGGCGTCCGGATAGAACGCCGCCGGCTGCGCCGCCAGTCGCTCCTGCGGAGGCTTCACGCCAAGGGTACAGCCGTCGGGCGAGGCCGCCAGCAGATAACGCGCTTGCGCACCCCGCAACGAGTCATGAATCAGGAACGTGCCGTCGATCTCCGTCGTCGTGTAGACGTTGGTCAGCGTGGCCTGGGACGGCACGCCCTGTTCGTCGTAGCTCAGGGCGCACACCTGGATACCCGACACCGGCGCGCCGCGCTCGTTGAGCACGCGCCCGCCGAAGATGGCGCCCTTCATGAATGTCTCGTTGACGACCGCGCCGACGCCGACGAACGCGCTGCCGAGGTACACCTCGGTGTTCCCGCGGGCGACGAGGACCCGATAGCCGCCGGCGCGAAGCTTGCTGAAAACAAAGGCGCCGTCCGTATCGGTCGTGGTCTCAGCGACGAGCCGATGTTCCGCCACGCTCCGCAGTTTCAGCGGCACGCTGACGAGAGGTTGCCGCGAGCCGGCGCTCAACACGGCGCCGCGCAGCGTCGCCGTGCCGGTATCGGCGGCGCGCCGTTCGCGCTCCGTTTGCTGCGCACCGGCGATCGAGGGCAGCAGCAGTGCGATTGACAGTGCCGTCGAAATCGCGCCGCCGGGTTTCATTTCCGTGCCGTGACCTGTCGGAGATCGATCGTCCGCGACTCGCCCGCGGCCAGCCTCACCCGCGTGCCGAGCGGCGCGAGTTTCGCGAGCCGGGTCTCGTCCTGCCACCCTTCAGCCTCTGCGTCGTCGATAGCGACGAAGATGTAGTCGCCGGCGGGCAGACCGTCGATGCGGAACACGCCGGAGCCGCTGACGCGCGCTTCGCGCAGGCGGCTCGGCGACGCCCCGGCGCCAGCGATGCCGCGCCGATCCAACGGGAAGGCAAGGACCGACGCCGTCGGCTGAACGAAGCCTCTGACATCGCGGACCGTCCCAATCGCCTTCGTGATTCGATCCGTCAGCGTGATCGTCATCTGCGACGTGTCGCCGGCGCGCAGCGTGAACGCACTGTCGGCGACGTCGATGCCGTCGAGCAGCGCGGACTTCAACGACCAGCCCGCGGGCACGTCGCGCACGCGGAGCACGTAATTGCCCGGCGGCAACGCGGTGAGCTGAAAACGGCGGGTCGCGTCCGGTGTCACCGCCGGGAGCGAGAACATTGCCGGTCCGACTGGCGAGATCGACACCAGCATCGATCCGGCCGTTCGCGGCGCCGCTTGCGCGCTGTCGTAGGCGATGTAGCCAGCCAGGGCTGACGGGGCCGATAACGTCACGGCAATCCCCTCGAGGTCTTCGTTGTTCACCGTGATCGATTCACGTGCCCAGCCGCTCACTCCGTGCGTGGCCGGGTCGCCGAAGATGATCCAGGATGTGCTCGACGTCGGCCAGGTCGCGCGCGCCTCGACGATGTAGCGGCCCTGCGGGACGTCCAGGAACGTGAAGCTGCCGTCGGCGCCGGTGAGCGTCGCCGCGACCTCGGTGCCAAACCCGAGGTCGTCGTCGCCGTCGACCAGGAGCCGCAGCGGCCGGAGCGGCGCGCCGCCGCCAGTGCCGAGCAGGCGGCCGGAGACGCGCGCCGTCGGCACCGGGCGAAGGTAGAACGTCACCGCGTCGCGCGTTTCACCGGGGCCGACGGCGACCGGCATTGCGAGCCGCAGCAGATCGGCGCCGGTGTAATAGCTGTTGGCGTACGCGAGCACCCGTCCGCCGTCGCGCGGCGGCGGCACCGGGCCGCTGCCGGTGACCAGGGTGTTCTTTTGATCGCCATCGAAGATCGTCGCGCTCGCGTTGGCGGCTGCGGTGCCGTTCTGCGTCGGCGGCGCGAATGCCTTCATCACGAGATCGAGCCTCGTCCCGACGTCGATTGACGTCTCCCCCGGCGAAACGGCGACCGCGTTCGGGATCGCCAGCTTTACCGTCGGCACCGCGACGATGTACTCGCCGGGCATCAGATCGCCGAGGCGATAGTTACCGCGATCATCGGTCTCGTCTGTGCCGAAATCGTCGAGGCGCCAGGCGCCGTCCGCAAACTGTCGGCGCAGCGCGTGCACCGCGACGCCGACGATGGGGTCGCCGCCTTCGTCGAAGACGCTGCCGGTGATCACCGACGGCCGGAACACGTCGAGGCGCAAGTTTCCCAGAACGCCATTCGTGCCGACCGTGATGGCCGTGCCCTCACCGCTGGCGCGTCGCTGACCGAGCGCGCCTTTGAAGTAGCCGTTGCGTTCGGCGGCGATGGTGAAGTCGCCGGGCATCACGCCCTTGAAGTAAAAACGGCCGCGGTCGTCGGCCAGGCGAGTCTGCACGACCGCGCCCGACGGCGACAACAGCCTGACGATGGCCTTGGCGACCGGACGCCCGGACTTTGCATCGAAGACTTGTCCAAGGATGGCTGACGGCGGCGGATCGGATTTCGGTCGCGGCGCCGGCGCCGCGGCGGCGGGCTTCGGCGAGGGCGCCCCGGGTGGCTGGCCCGGCCCGGTGCCAGGCAGCGGCGGCGTGATGACCTGCGCCGCGACCCCGATGGTGGCCCCGGCCAGCACGCACACGCCAATCCAGCGCACCATGGCGAAATTGTAGACGGCGGAGAGGGGGAAGAGGCCGGTGGAATTGCCAAATTGCCGTATCGAGGGCATTGCCGAATTGGACTGCCCGATTGCTCGATTGCCGTAATTAATGCCGGATTCTTCGATTGCCGGATTGACGCCTCGCGGCGATTGACGGATTGGCGGATTGGCGGATTGGCGGATTGCCGGATTGGCGGATTGGCGGGCTCAATCCGGCAATGTTGCACTGCGGCAATGATTGCGGCAATTTCCAAACCGGCCAATCCAATACGGCAATGCCCTCGATATGGCAATTCGGCAATTGCTATCGTCGCTTCAGATCCTTGATCAGCGCTTCGCCTTCCTTGATCGTGACGCGCTCGGCCCGTGCAACCAGCGTGTCCAGAAACGCCGGGTCGCGCCATTGTCCGGCCAGCGCGTCGGTGCTGATGAAGTAGTAGTCGCCAGGCGGCAGTGTCGGAATGCGGTACTGCCCATCTGTGTCTGGCCGAACGCCGGTGGTACGACGCGTGCTCGTCCAGAGGGTGCGGTCGGTTGAGAAGGCAATCACGTAGCCGTCGCTGGTCGTGACGTTGGCAGCATTGCGGACGAAGCCCGTAACCTCGGCGCGCCTGCTCGCCAGCGTGATCACCGCGTCGGTGACGTCCCTGCCGGCGGTCAGCGTCAGCCACGAATCGAGCACATCGCGGCCGTCAACCATCAGGCTCGACGCGAACAGCGTCTTCGCATCGAAACCGATGACCTGGGCGACGTAGTCGCCGGGCAGAATCGCGGGAAGATCGAACCGGCCGTCCTCGCCGAACGACTGTCGTCTCGGAATGAAGGACGCCGGCGAGATCGGACGGAGCGGAATCAACACGATTGAATAACGTGAGAGTTCGCCGGCTCCGGAAGGCTCGCCGGCAGCGAGCTGTACTCGCCCGGCGAACCGCGGACCCGGCGCGAGCCGGACCTCGACGTCGTCGCGCGGCGTTCCCGATTCGACGACCAGCGGCACGTTGGCCGCCAGCGCCGGTTTTTCCGACGTCGGCCGCCGGAGCGCGTCAATCGTGTAGCGGCCTGCCGGAACGAATGAGAATCCGAACTCGCCGCGCTCGCCGGGCTCGGCGTTGAACCGGCCCTCGAGGAATCCGCTCGAATCGTCCGCCGCCTTCAACAGGAGCTGCGTCGCCGCAACGTCGCCGTCGGGACCGCTGACCACGCCGCTGATGCGAGTCAGTGAGACCGGTTCCAGCCGCAGATCGATCGCGCTCCTGATCTCGGCGGCGCCCATGGTAATCACCGCCGCGCGCGCCGGCGTCGTCGCGGTCGGGTAGAACGTCGTGGCGTAGCCGCGAGCAGTGCCATCCGCATGAAGGACGACGGGCGCCGGCGACGATCCGACCAGCCGGACGGCGCGGCCGTCCGCGATCGGCAGCACCGCGTCAGTCGGGACGGTGCCGGGCGATTCCCGCGCCGCGGCGTCGGCGTCGAATCGCGCGAACTCTTCGACTGGAAAACTGCCTTCCGCGTAACGCGGCACGATGCCGACGACGTACGAGCCCGGCGGGAGATTGGTCAGGCGGTAGGCACCGCGATCGTCGGTCTGATCGATCGAGAATCGCACGAAGCGCGGCGCGCCGCCGGAGACGTCGCGCAGGTACGCGCCCACCTCCACGCCCGGCATCGGATCGCCGTTGTCGTCGAGGACCGCGCCGGCAATCACCGCGCCGCGGCGCATTTTCAACCTCAAATCGAGATCCTGACCGTCAGCGATCGGGATCCACGAAAACGACACGTCTCCCGGCTCCGCGGTCGCCGAATAGCTGCCGATGTACGCCGGATGCGAGGCGCTGACGCGAACCCGTCCTTTCGCAATGCCAAGCAGCCACGTACGACCGTTGCGATCGGTGATGCCGCTCCTCGTGAACGTGTTGGTGCCCGTTTCGACAACCGCCAGCACGTCCGCGCCCTTGACGGGCCGGCCGGTCGTTTCCGACACCACCGTCACCCGCACGGCGGCCGTCCCCGTCATCGGCACGACCGTCGCGCCGGGCGGAGGTGGTGGCGGCGGAGGCGGCGGCAGTTGGGCGAAGAGCGCGCAGCTGAGAAGACACCAGAGCAGTGTCATAGATGGCTCAAGGCTCAGGGCTCATGGCTCGGTAACAAGAGATCGACACCCTGAGCTCGGTTGGACACCGAGCCGTGAGCCTTGAGTCCTGAGCCCTGTTAGACCCCGCTCCCGTCGAGTTGGCGCTACTTGTCGAGCTTGAGCTGATTGCTGACGCTCAGCGCCCCGTCAACCTGCGCGAGCGAGTAGGCGAGCATGCGTTCGACGTCGGAATTCACCCGCCCGGTCAGCGTCACCCGGCCGCGCTCGACGACGATGTGGATCGGCGGATTGGCCATCGACGCGTATTGCCAGAACGATGGATGGCCGTAGATCACGCGCGCCAGTGTGACGCGCAGTTTCTGATCGGTCTGCGACACCGGCAGGACGCCGATCTCGTTGACGACGGCACGCACGCCGTCGATCTTAGCGATCCGCGCGCCGATGTCGTCGCGCTTGAAGGGCATGGTCACGCGGCCGGTGAGCGTCACCGACCGCCCGGTCACCGAGACGTTGACGTCGTCGAAGATGCTGAAGTGAACGTAGCCGCGAACCGAATCCGAGACGAGCGCCGCGAGATCGGTGTCACCGATCTGCGCCAACACGCGCGACGGCGCGGCCGTCAGGGCCAGAGCAAAGAACAGAACCAGGATAGTGCGCATGTTTGCCGCGAGCGGACGCAGGCATCTGGCCCAACAAAGAGCAAAGACAATGCCAAGGTGCAGCGGTGGGGGACGGGGGTCGAGTCGGCATTTATGGCCTGAATTTACGGTTCTTGGCTGAGTTTCGAGGACAGGCGGCGGCCGAAAGCAGGACAGCGTCCGCTGCCCGGACTAGAGCGCGACGATCGTCGCGACGCCGAGCCCGATGAGCGCGATCTGCCGCACCGCGCTGCTGTCGAGATGGCCGCGGTGCAGCGTCGGGATCAGATCCGCCATCGCGACGTAGAGAAAATTACCCGCCGCAAACGAGAGCACGTACGGCAGCACTGCCGGCGCGCTGCCGCCGAAGTTCAACATCGCCGCCGCGCCGAGCAAGCCGCCGATCGCCGAGGTGAGATTGAGCAGCAGCGCCCGCGCGCGCGTGTGGCCGGCAGCCAGCAGGATCGCGAAGTCGCCGGCTTCCTGCGGAATCTCGTGGGCCGCGACCGCCAGCGCCGTAGTGAGGCCGAGCGGCAATGACACCAGCGTCGCGGCTGCGATCACGACGCCGTCGACGAAGGTGTGAATGGCGTCGCCGACGATAACGAGTGTGGCCGTGCTCTTGTGCGCTTCGCAGCTGCCGTCTTCGTCATGGCAGTGCCGCCACAACACGAGCTTCTCGAGAATGAAGAAGGTCATGATGCCGGCGAGCAGCGCGCCGAGCGCGCGTGGCGGCGCGATGCTCTCGAGCGCCTGCGGGACGAGCCCGAGCAGCGCGGCGCCCAGGAGCGTGCCCACCGCATATGACACCAGCCACGGCACCACGCGGCTGCGAATGTCGGAATGGACGACCAGGAGAATCGATGCGACCAGCAGACCGCCGACGCTCCCGACGACGGACAGCAGGAGCGCGGTCAACGAAGCGGACACGCGCTGAGTCTACGACGAGATGAACCCCTTGCGAGCGCGAATGGTCAGGTTCCCCGGCTTCTTGAGCCTGACCTCGATCGTGTGCCAGCGCCCGTCTTTGGGAGCCGATGATGTGTAGCCGATGAAGTACTGACGGCTGAGTTCGTCGGCGATGCCGGCCGTCGCCGGTGCCAGGTCGTTGGGCGACACGATGATCTCCGTCCGTCCGCCGCTGTCGTCGGTGATCGCGCGCAGCGCGTCGGCGTTCATGCGATCGCTCGAGCTGCCGCGATGTGGCGGCGCCGGCGGCGGCGTTCTGGTCGCGGGCGGTGCCGGCGGCGGCGCCTTGCCCGGGAACGGCGACGGCGAGTACACCGGCTTCGAGGTGGCCTGCGGCGGCGAGTATGTCTGCGTCGGATTGCCCGACGCGTCGATGCCGATCGCGTAGACGAGCACTTCGCTCTCGCGGATCATCTGCCGCACGTCGTCGACGCGCAGCCGGCTGTTCTGATCGTTGCCGTCCGAGATCACGACCAGCGCTTTCTTGCGCCGCGTGCCTTTCTGCGCCAGCGGCACCGCTTCGGCGACCGTATCGTAAATGGCCGTCCCGCCGGACGGCCGGACGGTGCCCAGCGCGCGGCCGACTGCCTGACGATCGCTGGTCCAGTTCGAAACCAGCTCCGGCCGTGAATCAAAGCGGTAGAGAAACACTTCGTCGTTGGCGCCGAGCAGGTCGTAGAGGAAGCGATTGAGTGCGGCCTGCGCGGCGGCGATTTTCTCGCCGGCCATGCTGCCGCTGGTATCGAGCGCGATGCCGAGGCTGACCGGCACACGCTCCGAATCGAACTGCTGGATGGGCTGCGGCTTGCCGTCTTCGTAGACGGTGAAGTCGTCGGCCTTGAGACTCGGTACGAAGCGGCCGTGCTCGTCGGTCACCGTCGCGGTGACGTTGATCAATTCAACGCCGGTGCGGAACGAAAAGCCCTGCCCGGTCGGTTTCTCCTGCGCGTGCGTGGTGACGACGACGGCGGAAGCGGCCAGCGCGGCAATGACGGCAATCTTGCGCAGCATGTTCTTACCCTTCGCGGCGACGCGCTGAGATCGGGTTGACCGCCGGCTCCGGCGCCGGCTCGCTGTCGGGAGTGACCGTGTCGGCGGTCGTGCCCGCCGGCGACTGTCCTCGTCGATCCACGTGCTGCACGACCGTGCCGTCGTCATGGCGGAAACCGACGCGGTAGCGTGTGACCGCGCCGGCGTCAGGCACCCGGACGCTGAACGACGACTCGCCGCCAGGGTGCGCGACGCTGTTTTCGAGCGTCGCCCGGCCGCCAGCGAAGTAGCGGCCGGTTTCGTCGAAGAGATAGACCACGACGACGATGCCGTTTTGCGGCTCACCGTCCAGCGGATTCTGGACAAAGCCGGTGACGGTGAAGCTGCCGTCGGTGCCCGCGGCGTGACGCAGCGATAGCAACTCGAGCGGCTGGGGTTCAGTGCCGGTGACGGTCGCGGCTTCGCGACGCGTCGCCTCGACTGCGGCGACCACTTCGGGCGACTTCAACGCGTACGCCGTCGCGATGCAGGCCGCCATCACCAGGGCGACCGCCGCGACGGCCATCCATCGTCGAGCCGCTGCGCCCGGTGTCGCTGCGCCTTCGAACATCGGTTCGACCGGCACCGATCGGCCGCGCGCGCTGCGAATCGGAATGTTGTCTTCGTCGATTGATGCGACGGACCCGCGCTGCAACGCGAGATCCCAGTTGTCTTCTTCCTGAATTTCGATTGGCGCCGGGACTTCGATTTCCTCGATTCGTTCTTCGACGCGATCCGCCATTGCGTCATCCGGCTCCGATCCGAAAGCGAGCGCCTCGAGCGCTTCGACCCGCGCGGCGCGCCGGGCGCGCTTCTCGCGCATCAGCTTCCAGGCAATCGCCGACATCGTCGCTGCCATGAGCAGCGACGCGATCGTGACGGTGACCAGCATTACGTCCATGGCCCTTACCTCAACTTGAATTCCACGGAGACTTCGACGACGACGTCGACGGCGCCGCCCTGGCGTCGCGCCGGTGTGAAACGCCACTGCTTCACGGCGTCGAGCGCTTTCTGATCCAAACCGGCGCCGAGACTTCTCAGGACGCGCATGTTGCCGACCTTGCCGTCCTGCTGCACGACGATCTCGAGCACGACGTCGCCTTCGATGGCGCGACGTCGCGCGTCGTCGGTGTATGTCGGCCGCACTTCGTGCAGCAGTGTCGGCGGAGTGATGCCGCTGCCCGGCTGAAATGGCCCGCCGCCAGTTCCGCCGCCTGAACCTGGCCCGATGCCGCCGCCCGATCCGGGCCCGAGACCGGCACCGGTCCCGGTGCCGACGCCGCCGCCGGTGCCCGGTCCAGCGCTCGGCGGCGCGGGTTTGGCGTTGGGCAACCCCGCCGCGTCGACGGCATCGGCAGCGACTTGCACCACCGGCGCCTGCACGGTCGGCGTCGGCGGCGCTGGTGGTTTCGGCGGCGCGACGACAACCGGATCAATGCGCGGCGGATCGACGGGACGAGGCCGGGGAGGCACCAGAGGGCGCGGCGGCGGCGGAGTTCGTCGCGGCGGCGGAACCGGGCTCGACACCTTCTTGATCTTCGGCGCTTCGATCCTGGCGGGGGACGGGGGTGCGGCCATCTTCAGCCCACCGCCGCCTCCGCCGCCACCCGGGCCTGGCAGCGCCTGGAAGACGAGCTTGATCGCCTCCGGCTTGTCGACGATTTCCTCGCTGTCCGCGGCGCGAAGCAAACCGAGCGCTGCGGCCAGCAGAAACAACGCCAGGAACGCGACATGCAGCCCGCCGGAGATCGCGAGTGACAACGCGCCGCGACGTCGGGGCGGCGGCGCAAGGTGAAGCGGGGCGCGGCTGGCGTCGGCGAGGCTTCCGCGCCCGGTCAGGTACCGGACCAGGCGTGCGGCTTCGTCGGCGACGACGAACTCGCCAAACGCGACCACCTGTCCGCCCTCGATGAGCCTGCGGACGTCGCCGGCCGGGACGCCGGCGGCCTCGGCAATTTCCTGCGCAGAGAACAATTCAAACGGTTGGAGCCCGATGACCCGGGCAGCGGCCTGCATGGACACCCGTACTGACCCGGTTTTCGGCCGTTGGCGGTGTACTGTTTAGCCCTTATGGCGATGATTGCGGTGATTACCGGCGCATCTTCCGGCATCGGCAAGGCGACGGCGCTGAGACTGGCGAGAGACTACGACGTGCTGGCGGTCGGCCGTGACGCCGCGGCGCTCGAGGCGGTGTGCGTGACGATCCGCGGTGACGGCGGACGGGCGACGCCGCTGGTGAGCGACGTCACCGGCCGCGCTTCGCCCGCGGCGATCGTTGCCCGCGCCACCGAACTGGGCGGCATTGACGCGCTGGTCAATGCGGCTGGCGTGATCGCATCGGGCGGAGTCGCTGAGACTACCGACGACGGGTGGGACGCGATGCTCGACGTCAACGTCCGCGCGCCGTTCCGGCTGCTTCGTGAGGCGGCGCCGCTGCTCGCGGCGCGCAAGGGCGCGGTCGTCAACGTCTCCAGCGTCGCCGGCGTGCGCGCGTTTCCAGGCCTGGTGTCGTACTGCGTCAGCAAGGCCGCGATCGATCAGCTGACGCGCTGCGCGGCGCTCGACTTCGCTGCGCAAGGGATTCGCGTCAATGCCGTCAATCCCGGCGTCGTCGTCACCAACCTTCATCGCCGGGGCGGCATGGACCCGGAAAAGTACGCCGGGTTTCTCGAGAAGTCGCGGACGACGCACCCGCTCGGCCGCGCCGGCGCGCCGGAGGAGATCGCCGAGCTGATCGCGTTTCTCGTCTCGCCGGCTTCGGGGTGGATCACCGGCGACACGATCTCGATCGACGGCGGACGCCATCTGACGTGCCTGCGCTGAGTCGAGCACCCGTGTTCTTGGGGCGGGTGTCTTGCGTTTGTTATCGAATATCGATATCGTAGCGCGATAGCATGAAGGACAAGGACGACAAGAAGTCGGCGGAGATGCTCAAGGGCACGCTCGATCTGCTGATCCTGCGGACGCTCGAGCTTCGTCCCCTGCACGGCATCGCCATCGCCGATCGGATCAAGCAGGTCACCGCCGGCACCTTCGAGGTCGGTCCCGGCTCCTTGTTTCCGGCGCTGCACCGGCTCGAGCAGGGCGGCTGGATCCGCGGTGCCTGGGGCGCGTCCGATCGCGGACGGCGCGCGAAGTTCTACACGCTGACCTCGGCGGGCAGGAAGCAGCTGGCCGCGGAACGCAAACAGTGGTCGCGGATCGTTGCCGCCGTCGGCCAGGTGCTCGACTCGGCGTAGCCTCCAGGAAACAGCGATCCAGATGCGCGCGATCGATCGGCTTCGTCACCTCTGGCGTGCGCTGTTCCGCACCGCGCGCGTCGAGCGCGATCTCGACGACGAGCTGTCGAACTGGATGGACGAACTCGAGGAACGTCATCGTCGCGCCGGCCTGCCGCCGGCCGAAGCGCGGCGACGCGCCATCGCCGAAATCGGCAGCCGGGACATCATGAAAGAACGCGTTCGCGATCACCGCCCGGGCCGGGCCTTCAGCGGCCTGCGCCACGATCTCCGGCTGTCGTGGCGAGCCCTGCGCCGCGCGCCCGGATTCACGTCCGTCGTCGTGCTCACGCTGGCGCTCGGCATCGGTGCGGCCACCGCGATCTTCAGCGTTGTCAACGCGATCCTGATCGCGCCGCTGCCGTATCGCGACGCGGCCCGTCTCGTCTTCATCTGGGCCGACATGTCCGATTCGGGCTATCCGCGGGCACCGCTGTCCGGGCCGGAGCTCAACGACCTACGACAACGCGGCACGCTGTTCGACGGCTTCGGAGCGATCTGGTCAACGACGGCGTCGCTGTCCGGTGACGGCGATCCGGAGCAGTTGCGTATCGGCCTGGTGACGACGAATTTCTTCCCCGTCCTCGGCGTGACCGCGGCCATCGGCCGCACCTTCACCGAGGAAGACGACGTCGCTCAGGGACCGCCGGGCATTCTGTTGAGCTGGAGCGTGTTCCAGCAGCGTTACGGTGGCGATCCAAGCCTCGTCGGCAAGCGCGTTGTCGTCAACGGCAATCCGACTACCGTCATCGGCGTCATGCCGGCGGATTTTCGCCTGTGGCTGCCGATGGATTCCAGCGTGCCTGACAAACTTCAGGCCTGGACGCCGCTGCGGTCGGCGGGCTTGCCGCGCTCGCCGCGCGGCCAGCAGTATCTCCGCGCCGTCGGCCGGATGAAGCCAGGCGTCACCGTCAGCGAAGCTCGGCAGCAGGTGACCTCAATCGCCGCGGCGATTTCGCGCGAGTTCACGGAATACGGATCCGCCGGCAGGGTGCTGACGACCATCGGGCTGCAGGAGGACGGCGTTCGCGAGGTCCGCCCGTCGCTGCTGGCGTTGTTTGGGGGCGTCGCGATTCTCTCGCTCATCGCCTGCGTCAACGTCGCCAATCTGCTGGTGGCGCGCTCCGCGGCGCGGCGGCGGCAGACGGCGTTGTGCGCCGCGCTCGGCGCCAACACCGGCCGGCTGCTGCGGCAATGCCTCGCCGACGGACTGATTCTGTCGGGACTCGGGGCGGCCGCCGGGCTGGGCGCCGGCTATCTCGGACTCAAGACGCTGCTGGCGCTGCGCCCGGCCGGTCTCGATCGGATTGCGACCGCGCAGATGGACGTCGTCGTCATCCTCTTCACCTGCGGTGCCGCGCTCGCCTGCGGGATCCTGTTTTCGCTCGGGCCGCTGTTCGAAGTGACACGAATGGACTTGCTGCAGTCGCTTCAGCGCGACGATCGGCGCGCCGGCGGCGGCGGCCGGTATCGCGTGCGTGCGGCGCTGGTGGTCGTGCAGATCGCGCTCGGCGTCGTGCTGCTCGTCGGCGCCGGGCTGTTCGTCCGCTCGTTTCTCGCGATCATGCGTGTCGATCCGGGATTCAGCGCGGAACGGGCGCTGACGTTCAGGATCGCGGTGCCGCTCCAGCGCTATCGCGGCCGGCCGGCAGTGGACGATTTCAGCCGGCGCCTGCAGGCGGCGCTGGCCGCAATGCCCGGCGTGACCGGCGTCGGCGCGATCAGTCATCTGCCGTTCGACGACTTGCCGAATTGGGGCGGCGGCTACCTGGCACGGCCGGACGCCGATCCGGCGCAGACGCCAAACGCCGACTATCGCGCGGTCAGTCCCGGGCTCCTCGAGGCGCTCGGCGTGCGGGTCGTCGAAGGCCAGCTCTTCACTGAAGCCGACGATGCCAACGCGCAGCCGGTGATCGTCGTCGACGACCTTCTCGCGCGCCGGGCGTGGCCGGGCGCGAGCGCAATCGGCAAGCAGATCAGGGTCGATCCGGGTTCGCAGGGATCGCCGACGACGATGGCGACCGTCGTCGGCGTCGTGCGCCATCTGCGAGTGCGGAGCCTGGTCGCGGACCTCACCGAACAGGTGTTTTTTCCGGTGCGACAGGCGTTGAGAAACCCGCTCGCTTACGTTGTGCGCACCAGCGGTGATCCCGCGGCGCTGGCGCCGGCCGTCCGGCGCGCGCTCGCCGGGATCGACCCGCTGATTCCGATTTACGACGTCAGGCCGCTCGATGACTACACCCGCGAAGCCCGCGCCAGCGGCCGGTTCACCGCGATGCTGGTTGCGTGCTTTGCCGGCGCGGCGACGCTGTTGTCGTGCGTCGGTGTCTACGGCGTGATCGCCTACGGGGTCGCGCGCCGGCGTCCGGAATTCGGCGTCCGGCTGGCCATGGGCGCGCGCGCGTCGCAGGTGGTCGCGCTCGTCGTTCGCGAGGGTGCGGTCCTGGCGGCGATCGGACTGACGGCCGGAACGATCGCGGCGGTCGGCGCGTCGCGGTTGGTCCGCCACCAGTTGTACGGCGTCACTGCCACCGACGTCGTGGCCTATCTCGCTGCGATCGTCATCCTCGGCGCGGCGGCGGTGCTGGCCGCGTGGATTCCGGCGCGGCGCGCCGCTGCCGTCAGTCCGCTGGATGCATTGAGAGCAGAGTAGGGGGTCCATTGGACCGCCACCCCGGCGGTCCAATGGACCCCCATGTGCGAAACGCGAAGCCTACTTGCGCGCTTCGACGTAGACGACGTGGTCGACGTCGGCGAGTTGCCTGACGGCGCGCCCGCCAGCGGCAGTCAGCAGCGCTTGAATGTGATCTGAATCAAGTCTGGGCTCGCGCCCGCCGAACACCGGCCCGCGTTTTGCGCCTTCGATGACGACGACGCGGCCGCCATCGCGGGTAACGCGGAACGCTTCGCTGATGATTGTCGCGCGCTCGTCGGCGCCGCGCGATGCCAGGCTGGCGCGAAGGACGGCGACGTCGAAGGTCGCGGCGTCGAGGGTCGTGACGTCAGGCGCCGCGCGGACGAACTCTAACAGGGCGCCGGCATTGTCGGCCGCTGCCTGCACGCGCGCCGCCGCCCCTTCGGTGGCGTCGACGACCACCGTGCGGCCGTTCAAGCCCGTCACCAGCCCAATCGCCGCCGCCAGCGGCCCGTCGGCGCCGAGTACGACAACCGATTGACCGGCTTTCGCGCCGACCATGGCGAGCGCGGTCGCGTGCGACGGACCGAATTTTCTCAGTCGAAACACGGTGTCCTCAGCCGGGAATCCGCACGACGCACGCCGCGCCGGGCACGTAGCACGCAATCTCGAATGATATAGTTCCTTTTCGTGTCAAAAGGCCTGTCAATCGCCCCTGCCGAGGGCAAACTCGGCATTCTTCTCGTCGGTCTCGGAGCAGTCAGCACCACCACCATCGCGGGCATCATGGCGATCCGAAAGGGTCTGGCGAAGCCGATCGGCGCGCTGACCCAGATGGGGACCGTGCGGCTCGGCAAACGCACCGAGAATCGCGCCCCGACGATCCAGGAATTCGTCCCGCTCGCCGGTCTGAACGACATCGTCTTCGGCGGCTGGGACATCTTCGACGACAACTGCTACGAGGCGGCGAAGACCGCCGGCGTGCTCGAACCGGCGCTGCTCGAGCAGATCAAGGACGAACTGGCCGCGATCAAACCGTGGCCGGCGGTGTTCGATCGGCAGTACGTCAAACGTCTGGACGGTCCGAACGTCAAGAAGGGCAAGAACAAGAAGGATCTCGCCAATCAGGTCATCGACGACATCCGCAGGTTCAAGGCGCAGCACAATCTCAATCGTCTTGTCATGGTCTGGTGCGGCAGCACCGAAGTGTTCATGACCGAAGCGCCGTGCCACGCGTCGATGGCGGCGTTCGAGAAGGGCCTCGAGGCGTCGGACCCGGCGATTCCGTCGAGCATGATCTACGCGTATGCGGCGATCAGCGAGGGGATTCCCTACGCCAACGCCGCGCCGAATCTGAGCGCCGATATTCCGGCGCTGCTCGAGCTGGCCGCCAAGACCGGCTCGCCGCTGACCGGCAAGGATCTAAAGACCGGCCAGACGCTGATCAAGACGATCATCGCGCCGGGATTGAAGGCGCGCCTGATCGGCATCGAGGGCTGGTACTCGACCAACATCCTCGGCAACCGCGACGGCGAAGTGCTCGACGATCCGGAGTCGTTCAAGACCAAGGAAGAAAGCAAGAAGTCGGTTCTCGACTACATCCTGCAGCCGAACCTGTATCCCGAGCTCTACGGCGATCTGCACCACGTCGTCCGCATCAACTACTATCCGCCACGCGGCGACAACAAAGAGGGCTGGGACAACATCGACCTGGTCGGCTGGCTCGGCTACAAGATGCAGCTGAAGGTGAACTTCCTCTGCCGCGACAGCATTCTTGCCGCGCCGATCGTGCTCGACGTCGCGTTGTTCCTCGATCTCGCCAAGCGCGCCGGCATGAGCGGCATCCAGGAATGGCTGTCGTTCTACTTCAAGAGCCCGATGTACGCAAAAGGGTTGTATCCCGAGCACGATCTGTTCATTCAGCTGATGAAGCTGAAGAACACGCTGCGTTACATGCGCGGCGAGGACATGATCACGCACCTCGGCCGCGAGTACTACGACTGATCGCGGCCGCGCGTCGCGTCACCCTCGGAGGAGAGGACGAGCATGAAGAGGCTTCAGCCAGCGCTGCTTGGTGGGTTGCTCATCGGTGTCCTCTCGTCGCTGCCGGTCGTCAGCATCTGTTGTTGTCTGTGGGTCATTGTCGGCGGCGCGCTGACCGTCTACCTGCAGCAGCAGAAGCAGGCGGAACCGATCGAAGCCGCTGACGCGGTGCTCGGCGGGCTGCTCGCCGGCCTGATCGGCGGCGTCATCGCCGCGATGGCCGCCTCGGTGATGTTCTCGATTTCCGGCGTCATGCCGACCGAAGAGATCCGCAACCAGCTCGAGCAGAACCCGGAGATTCCGGCGCAGACGCGCGAGATGATCCTCAACCTGCTCCAGGGCCGCAGCATCGTCATCCTGATCTTCGTCTTCAACCTGATCTGCTATCCGGTGATCGCGATGCTCGGCGGCTTGATCGGTCTGGCGATCTTCAAGAAAAAGATCCCGCCGACGCCTGTCGGCTAGCGGAAAACAAGGTCGGGTGTCGTTTATACAGCCGATGTATAAACGACACCCGACCTCCTTTTATGGCGACGCATGAATTCGACGCGCTCCTGAACGAAGGGCGGACGTTTCCTCCGCCACCGTGGTGGCGCGAGCACGCGCTGGCGCGCGACCCGGACATCTATCGACGCGCCGCCGCCGATCCGGAGGCCTTCTGGGCCGGCTTTGCCGGCGAACTCGACTGGATCGCGCCGTGGACGCGCGTGCTCGACTGGCAGCCGCCGCACGCGCAGTGGTTCGTCGCCGGCAAGCTCAACGTCAGCGCGAATTGTCTCGACCGCCATCTCACCGGGCCGCGGCGGAACAAGGCGGCGCTGATCTGGGAAGGCGAGCCCGGCGACCGCCGCACGTTCACCTACTTCGATCTGCATCGCGAAGTCTGCCGCTTCGCCAACGTGCTCAAGTCCCTCGACGTCAGGAAGGGCGATCGCGTCGCGCTCTACATGCCGCTCGTGCCAGAGCTGGCGATCGCGATGCTGGCGTGCGCCCGGATCGGCGCCGTGCACTCCGTCGTGTTCGGAGGGTTCAGCGCCGAGTCGCTGCGCGATCGCATCAACGACCAGCAAGCCAAGGTACTGGTCACCGCCGACGGCGGCTATCGCCGCGGCGCGCTGGTGCCGTTGAAGCAGATGGCCGACGAAGCGCTCGCCGGAACGCCGTCGATCGAGCACGTCGTCGTCTACAAGCGGCAGCACGGCGATCAGATGCCGGTGCGGATGAAGGAAGGCCGCGACCAGTGGTGGCACGAGCTGATGCTCGACGCCGGCGCCAGCTGCGCGCCCGAAGCCATGGACGCCGAGGACATGCTCTTCATCCTCTACACGTCGGGGACGACGGGGAAGCCGAAGGGCATCGTCCACACCACCGGCGGCTATCTCACCGGTGTCTACGCGACGACCAAACTGGTCTTCGACCTGCGTGAACAGGACGTCTACTGGTGCACCGCCGATATCGGCTGGATCACCGGCCACAGCTACGTCGTCTACGGTCCCCTGGCCAACGGCGCCACGGTGCTGATGTACGAAGGCGCGCCCGACTGGCCGCAGAAAGATCGTTTCTGGGAGTTGATCGAGCGCCACGGCGTCACCATCTTCTACACCGCGCCGACCGCGATCCGCGCGTTCATGCGCTGGGGCACCGAGTGGCCGCTGAAGCGCGATCTCTCGACGCTGCGTCTGCTCGGATCGGTCGGCGAGCCGATCAACCCGGAAGCGTGGATGTGGTACCACGAGCACATCGGCAAGAGCCGATGTCCGGTGGTCGACACCTGGTGGCAAACCGAGACCGCGCAGATCCTGATCACGCCGCTCGCCGGCATCACGACGCTCAAGCCGGGCTCGGCGACCAAACCGTTTCCCGGGATCACCGCCGAGATTCGCAACGCGGCCGGCGAACGCGTCAGCCAGGGCGGCGGCTTGCTGGCGCTGACGAAGCCGTGGCCGGGCATGTTGCGCGGCATCTACGCCGACCCCGAGCGCTTCGTCCAGCAGTACTTCAGCAAGTGGAAGGACGGCGTGTATTTCACCGGCGACGGCGCCCGGGTCGACAGCGACGGCGACTACTGGCTGCTCGGCCGCGTCGATGACGTCCTCAATGTCGCCGGCCATCGCATTGGCACGATGGAAGTCGAGAGCGCGCTCGTGGATCACCCGAAAGTTGCCGAGGCAGCGGTCGTCGGCAAGTCGCACGAGATCAAGGGCCAGGCGATCGCCGCGTTCGTGACCGTGAAAGAAGGCGTGCAGACGTCGGCCGAGCTGATCGAGGAGCTGCGCGATCACGTCGCGAAGAAGATCGGCGCGATCGCCAAGCCGGATCAGATCCTCTTCTCGCCCGACCTGCCGAAGACGCGGTCGGGCAAGATCATGCGGCGCCTGCTGCGGGACATCGCCGAAGGCAAGGCGCTGGGCGACACCACGACCCTGGCCGACCCGAACGTGGTCGCCAGGCTCAAGGACGAGTACGAGGCGCTGGAAGGGTAGGCTGCGGACTGCCGGCTGCAGGCTGCGGCCGGAAATCAGGCCATTCGGCATCCGGGCAATCCTTTCCCGGGAACCAGGCGTCATATACTCGCGTATTCACTGAAGTTCAGGGCCGAGCCCGGCTGTGTGCCGGCAGCCCGCAGCCTGTAGCCCGCGACCTGATTTATGCCGCTGATCGAAACCGTCGACCTCTGGAAAACCTACGTCATGGGCACCGAAGAGGTGCACGCGTTGCGCGGCGTCTCGATTCAGATCGAGCGCGGCGAGTACGTCGCGATCATGGGACCCTCGGGCTCCGGCAAGTCGACGCTGATGAACCTGATCGGCTGTCTCGACACGCCGTCGAAGGGCAGCTATCTCCTCAACGGGAAACAGGCGAGCCAGATGAACGACGACGAGCTGGCGCGCATCAGGAACGAAGAGATCGGGTTCGTGTTCCAGACGTTCAATCTGCTGCCGCGTGCGACCGCGCTGCACAACGTCGAGCTGCCGCTGATTTACGCCGGCGTCCCCTCGAAGACGCGCGGCGAGCGGGCCAATCAGGCGCTCGAGAAGGTCGAGCTGGGCGACCGCAAGATGCACCGGCCGAATCAGCTGTCCGGCGGCCAGCGCCAGCGCGTCGCGATCGCGCGGGCGCTGGTCAACAATCCGTCAATCCTGCTCGCCGACGAGCCGACCGGCAATCTCGACTCGAAGACCGGCGTCGAGATCATGGCGCTGTTCCAGCGCCTGCATGACGGCGGGAACACCATCGTCCTGGTCACGCACGAGCCGGAAGTCGCCGCCTACGCGCACCGGTCCATTCACATCCGCGACGGACAGGTCGAGAAGGACGTCAGGCGCGCCGCGTAACTTACGGCGGCGCGACGCAATTGCCGGATTGCCGTATCGAGGGCATTGCCGGATTGGATTGCGCCGATTGTCCAATTGCCGCAATCAATGCCGCATTGACGGATTTGACGTTCGGCGATTGACGATTGACGGATGGACGGTGTGAGCTGTGCTCTTCAATGCTCTTCAATGATCTTGCGATCAAGAATGATTTCGGCAATCCGTCAATTGTGGCAATCCAATCCGTGCAATGCCCTCGATACGGCAATCCGGCAATTGCCGACGAGCCGCGCGATTCAGCGGGGCGTCAGTACCTTGCCCGGCGTCGCGCCGGTAATTTTGCCGTTGTCGACGACGGCGACGCCGTTGACGAACACGAACGGAATCCCGGTCGGATACTGATGCGGCTCGGTGAACGTCGCGGTGTCGGCGATTGTGTTCGGGTCGAAGACGACGAGGTCGGCCCAGTTGCCGGCGCGGAGCAGGCCGCGGTCCTTCAGGCCGATGATCTGCGCCGGCAGCGACGTCATCGAGCGAATCGCGAACGGCAGTTCGATCACCTTGCGATCGAGCACGTAGTGGCGGATCTTGCGCGGCATCGTGCCGTAGAAGCGCGCGTGCGGCGTGCCCTGGCCGAAGCGCACGGTGTCGCCGTCGGTGCAGGTGGCGGTGAAGTCCTGCTTGATGATCTCGTCCATGTCGATCTCGGCGAGCGAGAAGCCGCGCATCCGGGCGCCGCCGGCGCGGTCGGCGCCGTTCAACTGCAGCCAGATCACCGCGTCGAGCGGCGGCATCTTCAGATCGTCGGCGATGAACTGCAGCGACTTGTTGACGTACTTCGGATCGGGGAATTCGTTGATGATGATCCGCGCCGCGCCGCCGCGACGATCGATCTCGTGCGCGATGTCGATGCGGATCTTGCGGACGTCGTCGTCGATCGCCAGGCGCGCCTTGAAGCGGTCCCTGACCCCGGCACCGGCGCCGCGACCGCCGGCGGAGAGCTGGTTGCCCGACGTCTGTCCTGGCGGCAGTAACGCCCAGCCCGGCACCAGCACGGTGTTGCCGTCGGTGCCTGACGTCTCGTACGGATACTGATCGGCGTAGACTTCGACGCCCTGCGCGCGCGCGTCGCGAATCAGCCGCGTCGCCGCGACGCTCGATCCCCAGTAGGTCTGGCCCTTCGCCTTCAGATGCGACGCGACCACCCGCACCCCGGTGTCGCGGCCGATCGTGATCGTCTCCTGCACCGCGTCGAGGAGGCTGACGAACGGCGTCGGATCCGACGCCACTTTCCACATCGGGTCGGCGCCCTCACTGCGTTCGTGGCTGATGTAGAAGCCGCCGTACGGCTTGACCACGCGGGTCAGGGCGACGACCTCGCGGGTCTCCGAGAACCGGCCCGGGTCGTACTCCAGGCCCGTCGACAGGCCGGCCGCGCCATCGCGCATTCCTTCGTCGACGAGCTTCTGCATCGCGGCGATGTCGGCGTCGGTCGCGACTTGCGTGTCTCGCTGGCCCATCACCCGCGTCCGCACGGTGCCGTGCCCGACCATCAACACCGCGTTGGTGCCGATGCCCTGCTTTTCGTAGAGCGCTTTTTGATCGCGAATCGGCCAGCGCGGCGAGCGGCCGTCCTGGTTGACCACCGACAACGTGATCCCCTGCGCGACCATGTTCGGGCTGTGTCGCAGTTCCATCGACGCCAAACCGCCGTCGCTGTGCGAGTGCAGGTCGATGAATCCGGGGGTGACGAACTTGCCGGTCGCATCGATGACGCGCGCGGCCCTGGCGTCCGTGAGCGCGCCCACCGCGGCGATGCGGCCGTCCTTCACGGCGACGTCGCCGTAGAACCAGGGATTCCCGGAGCCGTCGAGGATTCGCCCGCCGCGAATCACCAGGTCGTAGGCCGCCGGCTGCTGGAACGGGGTCGCGCTCACCGAGACGAGCGCGGCCACCAGAAAAGCAAGACGGGAGGTCTTCTTCATGGCTTCATGGTGAAAGCTCTTTCGACAGGTATCTGGCCTAGACCGCGGCGAAATGATCTTTCTCGATCTCCCTCAGCTCGACGCGCTTGAATAACGTCGCGTCGAACGGAATCCGTTCCAGTTTCGCGCCCGGCGCCAGCTTCGGAATCGCCGACAGCAGCGCCTTCGTATAGGGATGCTGCGGCGCGCTGAACACGCGTTCGGCCGGCGCCAGCTCGACAATCCGTCCGCGGTACATCACCGCGACGCGGTCGCAGATCTGGCGGACCAGCCGGAGGTCGTGCGCGATGAAGAGGTAGGTGAGGCCGAGCCGGCGCTGCAGATCGAGCAGCAGGTTGATGACCTGCGCCTGCACAGACACGTCGAGCGCCGACACCGGCTCGTCGCAGATCACCAGCGCGGGCTCGAGCGCGAGGGCGCGCGCCAGGCCGATCCGCTGACGCTGACCGCCGCTGAACTGATGCGGATACTTCTCGGCGTCGACCGGATCCAGCCCGACGAGTTCGAACAACGAGGCGACCCGGGCCCGTTGTTCGTCGCGCGTGCCGATGCGATGGATGACCAGCGGTTCGCGGACGATCTGGCCGACGCGCATCCGCGGGTTCAGCGACGAATACGGATCCTGAAACACGATCTGGAAGTGCCGGCGGGCGCGGCGCAACTCACCGCCGGACAGCGCGCGGACGTCCAGGTCGTTGATCCGGATCTCGCCGGAGGTCGGCTCGATCAAGCGCAGCAGGCAGCGCCCGGTCGTGGTCTTGCCGCAGCCTGACTCGCCGACCAACCCGAACGTCTCGCCCGCATCGACGTGAAACGTCACCTCGTCGACGGCGCGAAACGGCGCGCCGCGGCGGAACAGTTTCCCCGCGGTGGGGAATTCCTTCACGAGCCGGCGGACGTCAACGAGCGCGGACATCGTTGAGGAAGCAGCGGACGTCATGATCGGCGGCGCCGGCAACCGGCGTCGTTTCCGGTTTCACGGCACACGGGTCGAACCGATCCGGGCATCGCGGCGCGAAGGCGCACCCGGACGGCAATTGGCCGATCGCCGGCACGTTGCCGGGAATCGAGGCGAGACGTTTGCCGGGCGTGCCGCCGGGAATCGACGCCAGCAGGCCGCGCGTGTACGGATGTGCCGGGGAGCTGAACAACGTCGAGACCGGCGCCTGCTCGACGATCCGTCCGGCGTACATGACCGCGACCCGGTCGGCCATCTCGGCGATGACGCCGAGATCGTGGGTAATCAGCAGCAGCGACAGATTGAACTCGCGCCGCATCTCGCGCAGCAGGTCGAGAATCTCGGCCTGCACGGTCACGTCCAGGGCCGTGGTCGGCTCGTCGGCGATCAGCAGGGCGGGATTGGCGCACAGCGCCAGCGCGATCATCGCGCGCTGCCGCAAGCCGCCGCTCAGTTGATGCGGATACTCGCGCGCCCGCCGTGCGGGGTCGGGAATCCGCACGGCTGCGAGCAGTTCGACGGCGCGCGCTTTCGCCGCCGCGCCCCGCGCCAGCCCGTGCACGCCGAGGGTCTCTTCGATCTGATAGCCGATCGTGTAGACCGGATTGAGCGCGACCATCGGCTCCTGAAAGACGAAGCCGATCCGCGGCCCGCGCACGCGCCGTATTTCTTCTTCGCCGAGTTCGAGCAAATTGCGGCCGTCGAGCACGATGCGACCGGCGGCAATCCGTCCGGGCGGGAGCACCAACCGGATGATCGACAGTGCCGTGACCGACTTGCCGGAGCCTGATTCGCCGACCAGCCCGAGCGTTTCACCATGGCCGACGTGAAAGGACACGTCGTCGACCGCCGCGGCCTCGCGGCCGCCGGCGAGGGTGAACACCGTCCGCAGATGTTCGACCTGCAGCAGCGGCGCGTCAGGTGTGGATTTCACGATGTTCGCCGAAGACCCGCCGCAGTGTGTCGGCGATTTCGCCCAGCGTCGCCCGCGCTTCGACCGCGGCAATCACCGGCGGCACCAGGTTGACGCCGTGTCGCGCCGCCGCATCCACGGCGTCGATCGCCTGCTGCCAGGCCTGCCGATCGCGGCTCGCCCGCACTGCCCGGACCGCCGCCGCCTGGCGGCGTTCGCTTTCCGGATCGATGCGCAGCAGTTCGATCGATGCCGGCTCGTCGGTTTCGAGCGTGTTGACGCCGACGATCTGCTGTTCGCCGCTGTCGATGGCACGCTGGGCGGTGTACGCAGCGTCCTGAATCTGTCGCTGGATTCGTCCGCTCTCAATCGCCGCGAGCGTGCCACCGGCGGCATCGATCGAGGCGATCAGCGCCCGCGCCTCGGCCTCGATCTCGGCCGTCCGCTTTTCGATGGCCCAGGCGCCGCCGAAGGGGTCGACGGTGTTGGCGACGCCGGATTCGGCGGCGATGATCTGCTGCGTGCGCAGCGCGATGCGCGCCGCTTCTTCGGTCGGCAGCGCCAGCGCCTCGTCGCGTCCGTTGCAGTGCAGCGACTGCGTCCCGCCAAGCACGGCCGCCAGCGCCTGCATCGCCACGCGGACGATGTTGTTGTCCGGCTGTTGTGCGGTCAGCGTGCTGCCCGCGGTCTGGGTGTGAAATCGCAGCTGCAGCGCACGCGGGTTGGTCGCGCCGAAGCGATCCCGCATCACGTGCGCCCACAGCCGCCGCGCGGCGCGGAACTTCGAGACCTCTTCGAGAAAGTCATTGTGCGCGGCGAAGAAGAACGACAGCCGCTGGCCGAGTTTGTCGACGTCGAGCCCGGCGGCGCGCGCCGCGTCGACGTAGGCAATCGCGTTGGCGATCGTGAACGCGACCTCCTGCACGGCGGTCGATCCCGCTTCGCGGATGTGGTACCCGCTGATCGAGATCGTGTTCCAGTTCGGCAGCTCGCGCTCGCACCAGGCGAAGATATCGGTGATGATGCGCAGCGAATCGCGCGGCGGATAGATGTAGGTGCCGCGGGCGATGTATTCCTTCAGCACGTCGTTCTGGATGGTGCCGGAGAGCGTCTCGAGCGGCACGCCCTGCCGCTTGCCGACGGCGACGTAGAGCGCGAGCAGGATGATCGCCGTGGCGTTGATGGTCATCGACGTCGACACCTGGCCGAGCGGGATGCCGTCGAAGAGCACCGCCATGTCTTCAATCGAGTCGATGGCGACGCCGACACGGCCGACCTCGCCGGCCGCCATCGGGTGGTCCGAGTCATAGCCCATTTGTGTGGGCAGGTCGAACGCGACACTCAAGCCGCTGACACCTTGGTCGAGCAGGTACCGGTAGCGGGCATTGGATTCGGCGGCCGTGCCAAATCCCGCGTATTGCCGCATGGTCCACAGCCGGCCGCGGTACATCGTCGGCTGGATGCCGCGCGTATACGGGAAGACGCCAGGAAGGGCATCGCCGTCTTCGCGCGCCTCCGGACGGTCCTCCGGACGCGCGAAATGACGTGTCATCGGCGGCATTCTAACAAAAGGGTCAGTGACGAAATTGTGGCGACAAGATTGGTGTTTGACACTGTGTACACGCGACCTCTACAATTGCCGCAGTTTTCCAGCACACACAACCCCAGGCCTCATTCATGCCTCGGTCATTCCCCAGCACGCGCGCTGCTTCACTTCGCCCGAAGTTGATGGCGGTACGCCTGGGCTCTGCGTCTGGTACCCAGCTCGACGCAGCGTGGAGGTCCGCATGGATTCGCTCGTGAACCAGTTAGCTCGAGAGCTGACCGACGCAATCGCCGCCGCTTTGGCCGACGACGCACGCGTCGAGGCGTGTCGCGAGAAAGCGCGCGCCGCCGGGTTCGATCTCAAGGTCTCGCTCGAAGCCGTGATCGGCTTCAGCAATCGTCCCGGCACCGGCCCGGCGCGCGAGAAGACGTCGCGCAAAGCCGCCGCTGCCGCCGCCGCGCGCTCGACGTTCGAGATGAGCGCCAACGATCGCCGGTTCCTCAAGAGCCTGCGCATCTCGGCGGACGAACCAGCGCAGAAGGAAGAATAAGACTTCGTCGATTGCCGCAATGCCGTATCGAGGGCATTGCCGGATTGGATTGCGCAATTAGTCAATCAATTGCCGCAATCAATGCCGCATTGCGGATTGCCGGATGACGGGAATTGATCCGCGCCAGTCCCGGTGTCCGCCCAATGAAGGCAATCAGGCCATCAGGCAATCAATCCGGCAATCTTGCAATCAATCCGGCAATCCGGCAATCCGGCAATCAATCCGGCAATCCGGCAATCGCCGCCAGGCGTCATTTCGTCAATCCCGCAATCTGTCAATTAATGCGGCAATTGATTGGCCGATTTGCCAATCCAATGCGGCATTGCCCTCGATTGGGCAATCGGGCAATTGAGGCACGAGCGAGAGCGGCGCGCGTCAGCGCGTCGTTTGCGCGGCGACGGCCGCGGCCGCCGCTTGAGCGGCCGCGGCGTCGCCGAGATAACGATGCGACACCGCGCGCATGTCGCCATCGAGCTCGTACACCAAAGGGATGCCGGTCGGAATGTTCAACTCGACGATGTCGGCGTCGCTGATGTTGTCGAGGTGCTTGACCAGCGCGCGCAGCGAATTGCCGTGCGCGGTGATCAGTACCCGCTGGCCGCCCGCGATCGCCGGAGCGATCGTCTGCGCCCAATAGGGCACGAAGCGCGCGACGGTGTCCTTGAGCGATTCGGTCGCCGGCCGCTCGGCTGGCGAGAGCGAGGCGTAGCGCGGGTCGTGCGACGGATGGCGCGGGTCGTCGGTCGAGAGCGCCGGCGGCGGGATGTCGTAACTCCGCCGCCAGATCTTCGTCTGCGCCTCGCCGTGTTTCGCCGCGGTTTCCGCCTTGTTCAGCCCCTGGAGCGCCCCGTAGTGCCGCTCGTTCAGCCGCCAGTCCCGGATCATTGGAATCCACAGGAGTTGCAGTTCGTCGAGCGTCATGAAACACGTTCGGATCGCGCGGGTCAGCACCGACGTGTAGGCGACGTCGAACGTGAAGCCCTCAGCGCGTAGCAACTGGCCGGCGGCGCGTGCCTCTTCCCGACCCTTGTCGCTCAGGTCGACGTCGGTCCAGCCGGTGAAGCGATTCTCCTTGTTCCAGGTACTCTCGCCGTGGCGAAGTAAGACGACGGTGTTCACAGTGGGTTCCTTGTTCCGGAACGGTTCCGGGTTCCTGGGTTCTTGTGACTCCTGGTTCGCATCCGACCAATCCCGAACAATTCCGGAACCGCGGAACGAACCCGGAACCCGGAACTCTACCGGAACCCCGGAACCCCGAGCTATCGCCTGAGGACGCTCTTCCCCGCGTACCGCGCCGCCTGGCCCAGCGCGGCTTCGATGCGCAGCAATTGATTGTATTTCGCGGTGCGATCCGAGCGGCTCGCTGAACCGGTTTTGATCTGGCCCGCGCAGGTCGCGACCGCGAGGTCGGCGATCGTCGTGTCCTCGGTCTCGCCCGATCGATGCGAGATGACGCTGTTGTAGCCGGCCTGCCGCGCCATCTCCACCGCGGCCAGGGTTTCGCTGACCGTGCCGATCTGGTTCAGTTTCACCAGCAGCGCGTTGCCGACGCCCTGCTCGATCCCTTCTTTCAAGATCTTCGGATTGGTGACGAACACGTCGTCGCCGACCAACTGGACGCGCGACCCCAGCGCGGCGGTCAGCTTCTTCCAGCCCGGCCAGTCGCCCTCGGCCAGGCCGTCCTCGATCGACACGATCGGGTACTGTCGCGTCCAATCCTCGTAGAGCGCGATCATGTCGTCGCTCGACTTGGTGCCTTCACCGGATTTCTCGAGCACGTAGTGCTGCGTCGCCGCGTCGAAGAATTCGCTCGACGCGACGTCGAGCGCGAGAAACATCTCGCTGCCGGCTTTGTAGCCGGCCGCCTGGACGGCCTCGAGCACCAGTTCGACGGCCTCGCGATTCGACTTCAGGCTCGGCGCGAAGCCGCCCTCGTCGCCGACGCCGGTGGCGAGGCCGCGCTTCTTGAGAATCGCCCGCAGCGCATGAAAGGTTTCGGCGCCGGCGCGGACCGCATCCGAGAACGTCGCGATGCCGGCGGGCATCACCATGAATTCCTGAAAATCGACGTTGGTGTCGGCGTGGGCGCCGCCGTTGAGGATGTTCATCATCGGCACCGGCAGCAGCGGACCGTTGGCGCGCGCCGCCTGTGGCACCAGCGCCGCCAGCGATTCGTAGAGCGGCAGGCCGCGCGCGTCGGCCGCGGCGCGCGCAATCGCCATCGACACGCCGAGCACGGCGTTGGCGCCCAGCCGTCCGAGCGTCGGCGATCCGTCGAGCGCGATCAGTCCGGAATCGATCGCCCGCTGGTCGACTTCGAGACCCGCCAGCGCGTCGGCGATCTCGCCGTTGACGTGGGCGACCGCTTTCAGCACACCTTTACCGCCGTAGCGTTTCTTGTCGCCATCGCGGAGTTCGATGGCCTCGCGCGTCCCGGTCGAGGCGCCCGACGGCACCGCCGCCCGGCCGCGCGCGCCCGAGGTCAGGAGCACCTCGACCTCCACCGTCGGATTCCCGCGGGAATCGAGGATTTCCCGGGCCTGAACGCTGCGAATTTTCACGTCGTGCCGCCTCCCGGCGGCGGATGTTATCACCCGATACGTCTGCTAACATGGCCTGACGTCCCCGTCCCCCGGGCGCGTGACCGGCGGTGTGACAGCGATGTCACAGCGCCAGGAGGCTGCAATGCCCCGCGGCACCTCGGTCCTGGCGGTACTTCTCGTGGTCGGTTGTGCAGGCGTCGTCGACGCGCAGACCCAGGTACGTACGCCAGCGTCGCCGGTTGCTGTTCAGGCCTCCAACGCCGGCGGACGGATTCAGGGTGTTGTCCGCGATCAGACAGGCCAGGGCATCGGCGGCGTCGCCATCGTCGCGCTCGGCAACGCCGTCGCTGCGGCGACCAGTGATCGCGCCGGAAATTTTTCGCTGGCGTTGGTCCCAGGCGAGTATGTCTTGCGCGCCACGCGTGACGGCTACGTCTCGACCTATCGAGAGGTCGTCAGCATCCGCACCAGCGCCCGGCTCGAACGCAACATCACGATGATGCGTGCCGAGGAGGCGCGGCCCGTGCTCATCGCGTCGATCATCGGCCAGGCCGGTATGGCGCCGGTCCTCGTCGTCGATTCCGCGGCGCATGCGCACAGCGATACGGCGTGGCGCCTCCGGCATCTGCCGCGCAGCGCGTTGCGGGACGCGATTCCAGGTCTTTTCCGTGGCGATGACGCGGGCGCCCCGACGGCCGACGTGGTCGGACGCAGCGGGATTGCCGGCGCCGCAACGTCGTTCTTCACCCAGACTGATTTCAGCGGCCAGCTCAACTTCATCACCACCAGCACGGTCTCAGCGACCAATTGGCTTCCGGATCAACTGCCACGCGGCATTGCCTACCTCGCCGTCGGCGCGCCGGTTGCCGGTCATGGTGACTGGCGCGTACGCGGCGCGCTCACCGCCGGTGATCTGTCGTCGTGGACGTTGCTGGGCGAGTACGACACTCATGCCTCGGAGACGCACGAGTTTCATCTCGGCGTGTCCTACAGCACCCAGGGCTATGCCAGTCCGGAAAGCGCGGCGACCTCAATCGCGCCCGCGGCTCAATCGCGCAGCGTCGGCAGCCTCTACGGCTTCGATCGGTGGCAGTTGAACTCGCGCCTCGCCGTCGACTACGGCCTGCGTCTCGACCACTTCGACTACGTCGATCAGACGACGTTTCTGAGTCCGCGGGTCGGCGCGCGGATCAACGTGCTGGAGCGCACCGCGATCGTGTCGTTCGCGTCGCAGCGCACCGTCGCCCCGGGCGCCGACGAGTTTCTGCCGCCATCGTCGTCGGGCATCTGGTTGCCGGCGGAGCGGACGTTCTCGACGCTCGTCGCCGGCGCGCCAATGCGTGCCGAACGCGTCCGTCACTACGAAGTCGGCATCGAGCACACCTTCGGTGACGACCCGACCGCGCCGCGCATCGGCATCCGCCGCTTCGTGCAGCAGACCGAGAATCAGATCGCGACCCTGTTCGGCTTCGACGAAACCGCCGGCATCGGCCACTACTACGTCGGGACCCCGGGCGATGTCGAGGTCGACGGCTGGGCGGTGCGCGCCAGCGGAACCATCGCGCAGCGCATGGGCGGAGTGATTGAGTACTCGGCGAGCGACGCGACGTGGTCCCACGACTTCAGCACGCGCGCGCTGCGCCGGCTGGCGCCGTCGGCGGCCCGCCGCGACGGCGAGCGGATCCACGATCTGACGACGACATTTGCCGCGGTCGTGCCGGACATCGACACGCGCCTCACCGTCGCGTATCGTCTCGGCACCGCCTTCGGCAGCACCTCGGCGGACGATCGCGTGCCGATTACCGACGGCCGCTTTGAGGTCGAGGTCCGCCAACCGCTGCCGTTCCAACCCATCCGCGGCGGCCGGCTCGAGATGCTCTTCGCGATCCGCAACCTGCTCCGCGACCCGCGCGACATCGTCTCCATTTACGACGAGCTCCTCACGGTCGCGCCCCCGATGCGGATGATGGGCGGGCTACAGGTCAAGTTCTAAGCGGGCTCACGCCTCACGGCTTTGGGCTCGGCACTCCAACCGTCCGCCCGCCGATCCGAAAAGTCGAAGATTACGACAATCCAAATATTCGTCGTGCTTATAAATATATGATTAATAAAGACTTAGTTTTTGACCCTCAGAACTGATTCGGGAATGTGGATTGCTTCTTTCCGTCCAAGCCTTGAGCCCTGAGCCTTGAGCCCTCTGCGTCCTGTCCTCCGCGTCGCGCTGCCGGTGGCCGTCGCCGCGGTGTTCGTGTGTCTCGCGGTGGTGAATGTCGCGCTGGTCAAGACGTTCAAGACCGAGGCCGACGACGGCGTGCTGTGGAAGAGCAACTTCAACGACGTCTACGCGCATGAGCTGGCGCAGGGATCTGCCGGCGAGCATGGCGGCGTGCAGAAGGGCGACGTTCTCTTCAAGATTGACGACACGATCATCGACTCGCCCAAGGACGTCGTCGACACGCTCCATCGCATGGAGCCGGGGCACAACGCGCACTACCTCATCAAGCGATCGGGCATCGAGCAGTTGCTCACGATCGAGCTGCAGCCCCTGCCGATGGTGCGGCACGGTCTGTACTTCTCGCTCGCGTTCGTCGGCATCCTGACCATCATTGTCGGCGGCGCAGTGCGCTTGCGGCGGCCGAACGACCCGGCGACGCTGCATTTTTTCTGGCTCACCGTGGCCTTCTTCGGCGCGATGGCGTTCACGCCGAGCGGCCGCTACGACCGGCTGGATTACTTCTTCGAGTGGGCGGACTTCGTCGCCCGCGTCGCACTGCCGCCGCTGTTCCTGCACTTCGCTCTGGTCTTCCCGGAGCGGCCGAACGCCTGGGTCCGCACCGACGCCGCCAGGCCGATGTTGCCGCTGCTGTACCTGCCGGCGCTGCTCCTGGCCGGCGGCCGCATCGTCGTCATGACCGCCGGCCCGCGCGGCCCGCAGACGACGGAGTTTCTGCTCCGCATCGAGACGATGGCGTATCTCTATCTGGCGCTGTGCCTGATCGGCGGCCTCGGATTGATGATGCGCGCGCTCGGGCGGCTGCGCTCGGTGACGGCGCGGCGGCAGCTGCGCTGGATCGTGTGGGGATCGTCGGTCGGCGCAGTGCCGTTCGTCGTCCTCTATATCGTTCCGCTGCTGTTCATGACGCTTCCGCCGCACACCGAGTACACCGCGGTGCTGCTGGGCTGCATTCCGTTGGCGTTTGCCTCGGCGATCGTCCGCTACCGGCTGATGGACATCGAGGTGATCATCAAGAAGGGGCTGGTGGTCGCGGCGGTGGTGCTGCTCCTGGCGATCATCTACGGCGGCACTCTGCAGGTGCTGAACCTGGTCATCGGTGCCGACAGCGAGCGCAGCAGTTACTGGGCGTTGATGGCGACGCTGGTCGTGGCGCTGGTGACGCCGTGGCTGTGGACGTCCATTCAGGCTGCGCTCGATCGGCTCTACTACCGCGATCGCTACGACTACCGGCGCGCGCTGGTCAGCTTCGCGCGCGACCTGAACAGCGACCTCGACCTGCAGCGGCTGAGCTTTCGGCTGGTGGAGCGGGTTCGCGAGACGCTGGGGATCGATCGGATTGCGCTCTACCTCCCGGCCGCGGCCGGCGAGCCGCCGCGTTTCGCCGCTGTTGCATCGGACGGGTTCAATGGCGGAGCAGTGCGGGTCATCGACGCCGGCACCTCGCTCAGCGATCGGCTGGTCGCCGGTCAGACCGTCGTCATCGACGATCCGACGCCGGGCCGGCGGCTGTTGCCCGAAGACATCGCTGCCTGGCGCGAGACCGGCCTGTTCAGCTTCGTCCCCTGCATCTCCAAGGACATGACGATCGCGGCGATTGCCGCCGGCCGCCGGCCGCACGGCGAGCCGCTCAGCAGCGAGGACATGGGGCTGCTCGGCGCGGTGGCGGCGCAGGCGGCGACGGCGCTGGAGAACGCGCGCCTCTACGGTCAGCTGCATGACAAGGCGACCGAGGTCGAGCGGCTGCGGCAGTTCGGCGACAGCGTCGTCGAATCGCTGACCGACGGCCTGGTCGTGGTCGATCTCGACGATCGCGTCTTGCGCTGGAACCGCCGGATGGAAGCGCTGGTCGGCGTGCCGCGCGGCAAGGCGCTGAACCGCCGGCTCGGCGCAATCTTCGCGCGTCCGGTGGTCGAGACGCTGCAGGCGGTCCGCCGCGAATCGCCCGACGGCACGACGCTCTACCGCGTGCCGCTCGAAATGGGGCAGGGCGAACACAAGCGCACCGCGCTCGTCAATCTCGCGGTGTCGCCGTTCAAGACCGGCGATGCCGCGCAGGCCGGCTGGATCATCGTCCTCGAGGACATCACCGATCGCGCGAATCTCGAGGAGCAGCTGCGTCTGTCGGAAAAAATGGCGGCGATCGGCCTGCTCGCGGCCGGCGTCGCGCACGAGGTCAACACGCCGCTCACCGGGATCTCGAGCTTCACGCAGATGTTGCTCGAGCGCGCCGATCCTCAAGATCCGAAGACGCAGATTCTCGAGAAGATCGAGCGCCAGACGTTCCGCGCCAACAAGATCGTCAACAGCCTGCTCAATCTCGCGCGGCCGTCGAGCAACGAAACCGCTCCCGTGGATCTGAACGTCGTCGTCAACGACGTGCTGTCACTGCTCGAGCATCAGTTCCGGATCAGTCACATCCAGGTGCGCAAGGAACTGGCGTCGCCGGCGGTGTTCGTGCGCGGGATGGAATACAAGCTGCAGCAAGTGTTCCTGAATCTGTTTCTCAACGCCCGCGACGCGATGCCCAAGGGCGGCTGGATCTCGGTGACGACGACGCTCAACGGCGACGAAGCGGCCTGCGAGGTCTCCGACACTGGCGGCGGCATTCCACCCGAGCACCTGGCGCGGATCTACGATCCGTTTTTCACGACCAAACCAGAGGGCCGCGGCACCGGCCTCGGCCTGTCAGTGACCTACGGCATCGTGCAGGAACACGGCGGCACGCTCGAATGTGACAGCACCATCGGCGAAGGCACGCGCTTCCGCCTGACACTGCCACGCGTCGAACCGTGGGCAATAGCCAATAGCCAATAGCCAATAAGCCAATAACGAATAAGCCAATAGCCAATAGCAATCGCCAAATGACCAATCGCCAATTCAATCGCAAATAGCAAATTACAAATTACAAATGGCTGCAGCCTCTCCCTCAGTCCTGGTCATCGACGACGAAGAGATCATCCGCGAAGCGCTCGAGGCGCTGCTCGTCGTCGAAGGCTACAAGGTGACCACCGCCGCGACCGGCGGCCAGGGCATTGACGCGCTCGGCGACAAGCAGATCGACGCGGTGCTGCTCGACCTGATGCTGCCCGACAAGAATGGACTGGAAATACTCGAGGAGATCCGCCGGCTCGATGACGAGTTGCCGGTGGTGATGATCACCGCGTTCGGGACCATCGAAAGCGCGATTACCGCGACCAAACTCGGCGCGTTCCACTATTTTCCCAAGCCGTTTCGCAACGACGAGGTGCTCTCGATCCTGCGCAACGCGATCGAGCGGCGCCGGCTGGTGCGCGAGAACCGCGAGCTGCGCAGCCGGCTCCAGTCCGACTCGCATCGTTTCGACGACATCATCGGCGGCAGCGCCAAGATCCGCGCGGTCTACGATCTGATCGCGCGCGCGGCGCCGAGCCGGGCGACCGTGCTCATCCAGGGCGAGAGCGGCACCGGCAAGGAGCTGGTGGCGCGGGCGTTTCATCGCCGCTCGGCACGCGCCGACAAGCCGTTCATCACCGTCAATTCCGGCAACCTGCCGCCGGATCTGCTCGAATCGAACCTCTTCGGCCACGTCAAGGGCGCGTTCACCGGCGCCGTCTATCCGAAGAAGGGGCTGTTCGAGCTCGCCGACAAGGGCACGATTTTCTTCGATGAGATCGGCAACATCCCGACCGACACCCAGGCGAAGCTGCTGCGCGTCATCCAGGAGCGTGAGTTCATGCGGCTCGGCGGCGTCGACACCATCAAGGTGGACGTCCGCATCATCGCCGCGACCAACGTCGAACTCAAGGGGCTGACCACGGAAGGCAAGTTCCGCGAGGATTTGTACTATCGTCTCAACGTCATTTTCGTGCAGTTGCCGGCGCTGCGCGAGCGCAAGGAAGACATCCCGCTGCTGGTGCAGCACTTCCTCGACAAGTATTCGGAAGAGAGCCGCAAGGGCGGGCTCGTCGTCACGCCGGCGGCGATGGACCGGCTGATGTCGTACGACTGGCCGGGCAACGTCCGCGAACTCGAGAACGTCATCGAGCGCGCCGTCGTCCTCTGCTCCGAACGCGAGATCGGCGTCGATCTCATCCCCAATAACGTCAGCGCCAACCCGCATTTCGAAGTGCCAGAGGTCGTGATTCCGAGCGAGGGGATCCAGTTCCGCGACGTCATCATCGGCCACGAGCGCAAGTACATCGAGGCCGCGCTCGACGCCGCCGGCGGCGTGCAGAAGAAGGCCGCCGAGCTGCTGCACATCAAACCGACGACGCTGAACGAGATGATCAAGCGCTATGACATCCGGCCGCGGCGGAAGAAGGGCAGCGGCGAGGACGAAGACGAGGGCGGGGAAGAGATCTAGGACGGCAACGGTCAGGCAGATATCTGCTATCATTGCGCAGATATCTGTATGCGCACGACCCTCGACCTCGATGACCGGCTGATCCGCGACGCGAAGAAGCGCGCGGCTGATGATGGCGACACGCTCACCGGCGTCATCGAGCGCGCGCTCCGCGTCTATCTGACGCCGCCGCCGGCGCGCGGCACGCCGTTCAAGCTCGATCTGCTGACCAGGAAAGGCAAGCTGGTTCCCGGCATCGATTGGGACGACCGGAATGCGCTCTACGATCGGATGGACGGTCTGTCGTGATCGCGGTCGACACCAACATCCTGATTTACGCCCATCGCGAGGAGTTCTCGCAGCACCGGGCGGCACGGAAGGCGCTGGTGCAACTCGCGGAAGGACCGGCGGCGTGGGCGTTGCCGGTATTCTGCCTCGGCGAGTTTCTGCGTATCTCGACCCACCCGCGCCTGTTCAATCCCCCGTTCTCGGCGAAAGAAGCGACCGAAGCGCTGCGGCGTGTTCTGGCGTCGCCGAGCGTGCGTGTGCTCATCCCGGGCGCGGCCTATCCGGATCTGCTGCTGCGGGCGGTCCGCGACAGCGGCGCGACCGGCAACCTCGTGTTCGATGCGCAGATCGCCGCGCTCTGCGAGGAATCCGGCGTCAGCACCTTGCTCACCGAAGATCGCGACTTCGCCAGGTTTCCCTCGGTGCGGTCGAAACGCCTCGACGGCTGATCGAGCTCGCCGATCGTCCGCTCCCGGCCACCGGCAGGAAACCAGAAGTTCTCAGTTACGGTGTTCTTACCGCCACCCGGTAGTCCCGATCGTCCCAGCTCAGCACGATCGCTCCGGCCGGATCGATCGCGTAGGTCATCTGCTCGACGACGTCGTTCCGCATCGTCAATGCCATCGGCACGCGGCCGAGGTCCTGAGCCGCGCTGTAGACGGTGTGA
>DASUGM010000222.1:0-7740 GCA_036274055.1 Vicinamibacterales bacterium
GCGAGGTCACGCGCAGGGCCATCGGGCCACCCTCGGCCTGTCCAATCGACGCCTGATTGACGCCGTTCGCCGCGCGCACCGCCAGATACCCGGCGCCAGACGCACCGACACCTAGAGTCAGGCCGCCAGTATTCGGATTCCCGATCCGGACAAATCCGCCGCCTGATTGAGACGCTTCCACACTCAGAATCGTGCGGCCATTCGGATCGACGACCTCGAATGGTGTCTTGAAGCGGCCGGGCAGAATGGGATTGCTCTGCGCGCTGAGGCCGGTCATCCCCGCCCACGCGCATCCGAGTACCAGGAAAACCACTGGCCACCGGCGCTGCCGCTCCACCCGCTGGAGTTGACGACGGGATTCGTCAAGCGCGTGACTCAGTTCTTCGACCCGCTCGGCGAGCCGTGCGAAACGATCGTTCGTGGTCAGATCCGCGTTCATGACTGCTCCTCTGCCTGCCCACGCCGTGATGCCCGTCAGCCGCGCGCCGACGTCGATGTCGGCCCGCTCTTCCGCCGTCGCTTCGAACAGCGGACGGCGCTGGAGGCCGGCGGCTCCGGCGAGGAGCCGGTCCGGCACCTGCTCCATCCGGCTGTTGTTGATGTTGACCGCGTCGTTGTAGAACTCGCGGCGGTGCGCGATCTGCTCCTCGAGCCCCGTGATGCGTCGCTGCAGCTCGAGGAAATTGCCGCTCGATTTCAAGTCGGGGTAGTTCTCCGCCAGCGCGAAAATCCGCCCGACACCCGCGCCAATCTCGCGTTCGGCGGCCAGCCGGCTCTCGTCGGGCCCGCCGCGCCCCATCTGCGAACGCAGCGTCGTCAACCGGGTCAGGAGATCACGCTCGTACGCCAGGTAACCCTTGACGGAATCGATCAGCTTGCCGAGCTCGTCGCCGCGCTGCTTGAGCAGCACGTCGATGTTGGCCCACGACTGATCGACGTTGTGCTTGACCTGGACCAGGCTGTTGTAGATCGTCGCGACGTACGCCGCGACGCCCGCGATCGCGAGCAGCACCACAAGAATGAGAGCGAGGAGAAGTCCTGTCATCGGTTCACCGAATCACGCCGGTCAATTTCCACACGGCGACCAGCAGTGTTCCCACCATCAGCGCGCCGCCGCCAAGGATCCCGAGCCAGGCCCGGCGCGACAAGGCTCGGATGGCTTCTCGCTCGACCACTCCGGCGATGATGAACGCGCGCCGTTGATCGCCCTTCCAGACGACGACGCGATGCGGATCGACATCGGGCGGCGTCCAGCGCGGAATCACGGTCTGGAGATCGCGAGCCAGAAAGCGCCTGGCCGCCTGAGAGGTAAATCGAAACGCGGCGCCGAACGATTGCCCGTCCAGCCGAGGCGCGGTGTCGAGCCATCGGTTGAGAAGCCGCGGCAGCAGCGATGTGGGACGGTCCGGAATCTGGCGGCGTTCGGCCAGCGTTCCCATCACATAGAGCGGAGCCTCGGAGAGGATCCGCTCTTCGGTGATCCTCATCGGGTAACCGCTCGACGGCTCCGGCCACTGCAAGCCCGTCGCCGCCACGAGACGCAGCGCCGCCTCTGGCGGATTGCCGTCCTCGCTCTTCCAGACCTGTTTGACCGAGACCAGCTCGGCGCCACGCGTCCACACCAGCACGCGGCCGCTCTGGTCCTCGAGCTCCAATGTGCCGACGGCGAACGTCCGGTGCAGTTTGTTGTGCCAGCCGCGCCGTTTGGATCGGCGCTGCCACTGCTCGACGTTGACGGACCAGAACAGGCACGGCGTTTCACTGACCGGCGCCTTGCTCGTGTCGTCCGCGTGGCCGAGACCGACGAGCTCCGTCAGCCCGATCGCAGCCGACGAAGCCTTCGCGGTCGCGGTGCCGCTGACCGCGAGCCGGTCGCGGTACTGGAGGAAGCCGTAACGAAACATGAAGAACCCGGCCGCGAACAGCCAGCCGAAGATCGTGACGCCGTTGAAGATCAGCGCGAAGCCAAACAGGCCGAGGAAACCCACCAACAGCGCGGCGCCGCCAAGATAGGCCAGCTGCAGCCAATCCCGTGGCCCGGGCCGGTAGCGCGGAAGCGGGCGTCCATCCGCTGCGGTCTTCACGCTCAATACGCCCGAAGAACGGACGAACTCCCTCAGATGATGGAAAGCCTCCGCCGGCCGGGCGTTACGGTGCGTGAGGAGCCGCGTGCTCGTCGTGCTCGTGTTGTTGACCCTGGTCGTGGCGTCCTATGCGGCGCACGGCGCCGCGCAATCGCCAGTCGTCCCGATCGTCTCGAATCTCAACATCGTGCTCGCTGTCGCGAACAATGTCGCTCCCGGCGAAAACGCGCCTGCCGGAATCCTGCAGGGCGACTACGAAATGGTCGTCACCCTGACGAACGTGAGCGCGAGCGGGATCACGCATGAGACTTCGTTCGAGGGTACCGACGCCGCAGGCGTCAAGCGCATGGGCACCGTACGCCGCGTGGTATCAAGTGCCGATCTAGCGACGGCACCGCTGCAGATTCTTGGCTTCCATCTCGGTGATCCGGCGCAGGTGAGCGGCGCGACGGCGCTCGGTCCGTCGCTCAGCATGACGCGCGCGCTGGTGAAGACAGGCGCGACGGCCTACTCGTTCAGGCAGTGGATCGGTACCGACGTCATCTCCGGCACGCTGCAGCGCAGTGCCAGGTCGCCGATCAAGTTCCCGGTGCTGCTCAACGGAAAACGCGTCGAGCTCGACGCGATCCTCGCCACCGGCCAGATGGCGCTCGGCAGTGCGGCGCGGCCGTTCGAGACGGTGATTCTCGATCATGCGCAGTATCCGATTTCGTTGCGGATCGCCTACGGCCCTCGCAATGGCGGCTTCCCGTTCAAGCCCGATTTCCTGCGTGAGGTCGTACGTATCGATTTCCCCGTTCCTGAAACATCGATCGCCGAAGTTCTGAAAGGCTGCCGAGTCGAACTCCAGGGCATCTACTTCGACTTCAACCGGGACACCCTTCAGCCGCAATCCGCGCCGGCGCTGAAACAGATTGCGGACGCGCTCAGATCATCGAAGGGCCGATTCACGATCGAGGGACACACCGACAGCATCGGCACCGATCGCTACAACGACGACTTGTCGACGCGGCGTGCGGCCGCCGTCAAGGCCGCGCTGGTGCGCGAGTACGGCACTGACCCGGCCTCGCTCACGACGGTTGGATACGGAGAACGTCGTCCGATCGAAACCAACGACACGCTTGCCGGAAGAGCGCGCAATCGTCGCGTCGAGCTTGTTTGCGCACAAGGACAAGAAAGATGAGCCCGCGGGACGCGATCGCATCTCGGAGAGGAGACCTATGAAAGCCCGGAGATTCCGCCTTCCCCTCGCGCTGGCCGCACTGTCGATCGTCGGGATCGACGCCGCCGCGCAGACGCCGTCGGCGCCGACTGCCGCCTGCGTGGCATTGACGATGCCCAGCGTTCAGGGCGTAGAAGACGCGACCAGCTTCGCAACAGCCGTCCGTGACCTCTTCGCCAGCTACCTGAAGGGTCCGACGATCCGGACCATCTCGCTGGAATCGCGGCTGCAGTCGCAGGCGCTGCTGGAGGCCCGTGGGCAGCAGTGCGGCTACGTCCTGCTGGTGACACTGGAACGAAAGCCTGGCGGCGGCAATAGCACGGGACGGATTCTCGGCCAGGCCGCGGGCGTCGCCGTCACGCGCGCGCCGGTGTACGGCGGCGCCGCGGGAGCGGCCGCCAGCAGCGCGACGTGGGCCAGCGGAGAAGCGATCTATCGCTACGCGTCCGAGGTCCGGGCGAAGGACGAACTCGAGCTGTCGTATCGGCTGGGCACGCCCGATGCGGTGGAGCGTGCGAAGCCGGTTGCGCTCAAAGCCAAAGCCAAATCAAACGGTGAAGATCTCCTGACGCCCCTCGTCGAGAAGGCGGCCAACGGGATCGTCGCGACGACGATGCTACGATCCGTCATCGAAGATGGAGCACCAGGTCTCCGAGGCGATGCTGTCGTTGGTCTACGGGGAGCTTCGCCGGCTCGCGGCCAGCTACCTGCGACGGGAGCGCCCCGGGCACACCCTTCAGCCCACGGCGCTCGTTCACGAGGCCTACGTGCGTCTGCTCGATCAGCGTCAGATTGACTGGTGTAACCGGGCGCAGTTCGTCGGTCTGGCCGCCGTCATGATGCGGCGCATCCTGGTCAACCACGCCCGGGATCGCATTGCCGAGAAGCGCGGCGGCGGCGCCCAGCACGTTCCGCTGACGCTCGCCGGAGAAGGCATCGGTGCCGTCGAGGTCAACCTGCTCGATCTCCATGAAGCGCTCACGCGGCTCAGCGAAACCGATCCCCGCAAGGGGCAGATCGTCGAGCTCAAGTTCTTCGGCGGAATGACGACCGAGGAGATCGCCGCCGCGTTGTCAGTTTCCACCGCAACGGTCGAACGTGACTGGAAGTTCGCGCGCGCGTGGCTGCACCGGACCCTCACTCTTTCCTGAACAACGCGAGATCGGTCTCGATCTGTCGACGAAGCCCGACGGCTGGTCCAGACGCGGCGGCCGGCAGCGCGCTCAGCGCTTCTTCCAGCGTGCGGATGGCGATCGCCTTTTCGCCGAGCCGGTAGTGCGACCACCCCAGGGTGTGGAGGTAGACCGGGTTTGGCGATCCGGCCCGCGCAACGGCGCGCCGGGCGTACTCGAGGCCAAGCCGAGGATTACGCACCTCCTCGACCTCTGAGCTGACCAGCGCCCAGGCATATTCGTTGAACGCCTCGCCGCCGGCGCCCGGCTGCTCGGCTCCGGCGCGGAGCAGGGCCAGCGCGCGCTCGGCGTCCCGGCGCGCTTCGCTGCGCCGGCCGGTTGCCACGAGGATGCGGACACGCTGGTTCAGCATGTACGACAGCTCCGTCCGAAGCCGCGCGTTCGCCGGATCCGCTTTCGCCAGCGCATCGAGCTCCGTGATCGCCTGTTCGTACGCCTGCGCGGCCTTTTCCGGCTGCTTGCGATCGACGTACGCATTGGCCAGATAGGTGTAGGACACGGCCAGCCGGCGGCGGCTTTCGACGTCGAGCGGGCGCGTCGACAACAGCGCCTGATGTTGTCCGATCGCCGCTTCGAGCTGGGCGACAGCATCGTCCGGCTGACGATTGAGACGCAGCGCGTTGCCCAACCCGGTCGCCGTCGCCGCCTGCATGACCCGGATCGGGCGATCGTCAGGACGATCGAGCAACAGCTCCTCGGTCATCGACAGGTTGCGACGGCAATTTTCGATCGCGCCCGGCACATCACCGATGGCGATTAGCGACGTGCAGAGGCGCCCGGTCGTCTCGGCAAGCGCGGCGCGCGCGGCCGGCTTGGATGGCACACCGGCCTGGTAGGCTTCCTCGCGGATGGCCAGAGCGTCGCGGAAGTTCGCGACCGCCTTCTGCACCGAGCCGAGGGCGAAGTACGCGAAGCCGATCCGCATCGTGCTGGTCGCCATGTCCACCCGCGCCGGCAGCGGATCGGGCGCAGTCTCCGCGAGGGTCCGGCGGATCGCGGCCGCTTTCTCGTAACTCTTGAGCGCGCCTTCGGCGTCGCCGAGATTGGCGGCGGCCGGATTGCCCTGGACATCGCCGACGCGATCGTAGGCGGCGGCGAGCTCGCGCTGCAGATCGCGATCGCCGGCCGCCTCGGCGGCGAGGCTGTCGAGATACTCGAGCGCCTTGCTCACCACCAGCAGACGGGCCGGCGTCGAGCCCGGCAGCGTGGCGATCGCGTCGTGAAACTCGAACAGGAACGACGTCGCGAGCCGGCGGACGTCGGCGAAGCGGCGCTCGGCGCGAGCGCGCTCGGCGCGCGCGACGCGGGCCTGCCAGGTTGTGGCAATGACGCCGCCGACGAGCGTCAAGAAAATCACCGCGGCCGCGGCAATGCCGAACTTGCGCCGACGGATGAATCTCGCGGTCTGATAGCGCCACGAGTCGCCGCGGGCGATCACCGGCAACCCCTCCATGTGCCGGCGCACGTCGTCGTCGAGGAGGGCGACCGAGCTGTAGCGCTCCGCCGGATTCTTGCGCATCGCTGTCGTCACGATGGCGTCGAGGTCTCCGCGCAGGCGGCGGGCCTGACCGTCGTCTCCCCGGCGCGCGGCCGTGGTGCTTGGTGCCGCCACGTCGGTCTCAGCGACGATCTGCCGGCCCTGTTCAGGCGTTTTCCCGGTCAGCTCGTACGGACGAGCGCCGGTGAGCAGTTCGTAGAGCAACACGCCCAGCGCGTAGACGTCCGACACGGTCGTGACGCGCTCGCCGCGCAGCTGCTCCGGGCTGGCGTATTGCGGCGTCATCGCGCGCGCGCTGAACGCGGTCTCCGTGGCGCCCGCGCCCTCGCTCGCATCCAGAAGCCGCGCGATTCCGAAATCGAGCAGCTTGGGCACGCCGTCGGCGGTAATCAGGATGTTCGACGGTTTGATGTCGCGATGCACGACCAGGTGCTGGTGCGCGTAGGTCACGGCGGCACACACCTGCCGGAAGAGCCGCAGTCGCTGGTCCAGCGGCAACTGGTGGTCGTGGCAGTACTCGTCGATCGGCTGGCCGTCGACGTACTCCATGACGAAGTACGGAAGTCCTTCGCTCGTCGTGCCGCCGTCGAGGAGGCGGACGATGTTCGGCTGCTCGAGACCGGCGAGAATCTGTCGTTCGTGGCGGAAGCGCTCGAGCACCGCGTCGGTGTCGAGGCCGCGCTTGATCAGCTTGAGGGCCACGCGCATATCGAACTGCGCGTCGGCGCGTTCCGCCAGATAGACCGCGCCCATGCCGCCGCGTCCGATCTCGCGAACGATGCGATAGGCGCCGACCTGAGTGCCGTCGGGCGTCAACGTCGCGGCCAGCTCTTCGATCCCCGCGCCGGCGGCGCCCATGAACACGCTCGCCTGGTCGTGCGACTGGAGCAGCCGGCGAACCTCCGCCTCGAGCTCGGCATCGGTGCCGCACGCCTCGGCCAACGCCGCGGCGCGCGCCTCCGCCGGCAGCTCCAACATCGCGTGGAAGAGCTGCTCGAGTCGCTGCCAGCGGTCCTCGGGCATGCGTAAAAATACTACTTGCGGGCGTAATCTCCGAACAGCTGAATCAGGTTACCGGCGTTGTCTTTGAAGGCGACATTGGCCCGCATGTTCTCGCGGGCTGGAAACGGCCCCATCACCATCACGACGCCTCGAGCGCGGAGCGCGGCCACGGTCCGGTCAAAGTCGCGCACGAGCGCACCCGCTTTCGAGAAACCCTGGATCAGCTCCGGCGAACTCGCCGGCGGCCGCACCGAATCGTCGTGTTTGATCAGTTCGACGATGAGGCCGCCGCCTTCGAGGGCGACGTAGCCGGCCACACGGTCCATCCGGCCACCCTGATTGACGCGAGTGAGGCCGAGCTTCTGCTCGTACCAGGCCGCGCTCGCGGCCAGGTCCGGCACGGACAAGGCGAAAAACGCACCCGCCGTCGTGATCACCGCGGCGGGCGGCGGTGCGGGGGAGGTTTGAGCAAACAGGATCGCAGGTGCGAGCGCGAATGCGATGAACGTCTTCATGGGTGGGAGGTTCTCACGAATCTGGTGACCGAATCCGGGACGCGCGGCAAGGTCTCCTGGCGCTTCCGCAAAGTAATTCAGTCCCGCTGGACTGACGGTCAAGAAATCCAACCGCGCGGGCATGGCCCTGGCGCGAGCGGTCCCGCAGAATCGCTCCCGTCATGTGGAGGACCATTTCGCTCCTCTTCGCTACGCTGCTTGCGGCGCTGCCGGCCGCCGCGCAGTC
>DASUGM010000223.1:0-26919 GCA_036274055.1 Vicinamibacterales bacterium
GGCACCTCGATGTCGGCTCATCGCATCCTGGAGCTGTAGCAGGTTCCAAGGGTCCGGCTGTTCGCCGGTTAAAGCGGTACGTGAGCTGGGTTTAGAACGTCGCGAGACAGTTCGGTCTCTATCTGCCATGGGCGCAGGACAATTGAGTGGGGCTGACCTTAGTACGAGAGGACCGGGTTGGACGCACCTCTAGTGTACGAGTTATCACGCCAGTGGTAGTGCTCGGTAGCTACGTGCGGAAGGGAGAAACGCTGAAAGCATCTAAGCGTGAAACCCTCCACGAGATGAGTTGTCCCTGGGTCGCAAGACCCCTGAAGGCACCTGGAAGACTACCAGGTCGATAGGTCGGATGTGGACATATCGCGAGATATGAAGCTTACCGATACTAATCAGCCGTGAGGCTTGTCCATTGATTCTTTTATAAGTGCCCTCACGCGAACATCGCGTGTGTGGTGAGGAAGAACTACCGTTTGCAGGGTATTTAGTTGTCGAAGATCCGTTCGACATTGCGCGAAGGGGCGCGGGTATGCCGCGACTCGAGCGCAGGTGCCGGCGGGCGTATGTTCCGCCGCCACACTTGATATTTGAAAAGCACGTGCAACTTGGAACGTGGAACTTTGAACTCTCAACTTGGGTTCTAAAGTTCAGGTCCGAGTTCGAAGTTCTAAGTTCCGGCGCCGCAGGCGCCGGCAAGGTTTCCCGGTGGTCATAGGAGCAGGGTCACACCCGTTCCCATTCCGAACACGGAAGTTAAGTCTGCTACCGCCGATGGTACTGCATGGGTAACTGTGTGGGAGAGTAGGTCGCTGCCGGGATTATTCTCAGAGGCCGCATCAGTCACAAGCTGATGCGGCCTTTTTTCTTGTACCGCGGTTTCCGGGCCGCAGCGGCGCGCCGACCCGACCGGACGGCGCTCAGTCGCGAAGCACCGTAACCAGCGAGGTGCGCGCCGCCCGGCGCGCCGGAACCAGGCACGCCGTCACCGCGACCAGGGCAATCACGGCGGCGACGCCGGCGAGGATCCGCCAGGACGCAGGCGTGACCTCCGCAAGCACGAACGACGCGACGGCGCCGCGGATCCAATAGCTGCCAAGCGCGGCGACGGCCAGGCCAATCGCGGTCAACTTCAGACCCTCGAGCAGAATCCGCTTGCCGATGCCCGCGGGCGTGTCGCCGACGGCAAGGCGAATGCCGATCTCCCGACGCCGCCGTTCGACGCTGAAGGCAATCACCCCGAAGATGCCGATCGCGCCGAGCGCGAGCGCGACGCCGGTGAACCACAGCAGCAGCGTCGCCGCGGTGCGCCGCGACGTGCCCGCGGACCGATCGGCGAGCGCCTGCAGGGTCATGACGGCGTCCATCGGCACGTCGCGGTCGACGTCGTGGAGAATCGTTCGCATCAGCGGCGTCAGGTCCGGACCCGAGCCGTCATGCCTGACGATGACGGTTGAAAACGGCGAGACGGCGAAGACCTCGTTGAAGCTGTGTCTGAAGTAGATGGTCGGCCGGCCGGCGCGGACGGGACCGAAGTCGCGGAAGTCGCCGACGACGCCGATCACGTCGACCGGCGGCGCGGTGGTTGCGGTGCGAAGTCTCCGGCCGACGGCGCTCGCCGCGCCGAACAGCTGACCCGCGAGCTGTTCGCTGATCACGACCTGTCCGGCCTCGGCGGCGCCGGCGGCGAGGCTGTCCCTGAACGTGCGACCCTCCCGCACGGTGATGCCGAGCGCGGCAAAGAAACCCGGTGTGACCGCGCGGTACTCGACGATCGGCAACGACCGCGACGGGTCGTCGGCGAGCGCGACTTCGCCGTTGGTGCCGCCAGCGAACGGCCGCCGCGTGGTCGCGCCCACTCCGCGGACACCCGGCAGCGCGGCCAGACGGTTCGTCAGATCGTCGATGAAGCGCGAGATGTGCGCCGGATCGGGATAGCGGCTGGCGGGCAGTCCGACCTCGAAGGTGATCGCGCGATCGAGTGGCACGCCCATGTCGACGCGTGAGAGCGCGTAGATCGTGCTGGCGACCAGCAGCGCCGCCTGCAGGAGCAACGCCGACAACGCGACTTCCGCCGTGACGAGGACAAGCCGGGCGCGGAGCGACGCGGCCGAGCTGCCGCGGGCATCAGTGCGCAGGCTGTCGGCATCGGTCGTCGGTTTCAGACTGGCCAGTGCGGCGATGCAGAACGCCGCGATCACGCCGGCGCCGGCCGCGATCAGGAAGCTCCCGGCCGCGAAGGCCACCGTGTTCGAACGCGGGAACGTGTCGCCGTAACGCGCGACGACAACGGGCACGGCCCAGGAGGCGAACAGGGCGCCGGCAAGTCCGGCGGGGACGGCGATCACCAGGGCCTCGGCGAGGTGCTGCGCGAACAGGCGCCCGCGCGTGGCCCCCAGCGCGCGGCGGACGAGCGCGTCGCGCCGGCGCTGTTGGGCGCGACCGAGGGTGAGGCCGGTCACGTTGATCAGCGCCACCGCCAGCAGCACCACCGCTCCGGCGCCGATGAGCTGGAGCATTGCGCGGCTGTTGGCGCCGCCGAAGCTGCCAATCCACTCCGCGATTGGCATGACGTTCATGGTCCAGGCCGCGTTTTCTACCGGGTATTCGCGGGCGAGCGCGGCGAACAGCGCGCGCAGTTCGTCACGCGCCTGTTCGACGGTCACGCCAGCGTGGAGACGCCCAATCGGCTCAATCGATCGTCGTCGTCGTGCATTCAGCGCTTCGGCATCCCACCGGATCGGCTTCCAGAAATCGACGGCGCCGAGGGCCACCTGATCGGGCCCGGCGATGCCAATCACGGTGTGATCGACGAGATCAATCTGGACGGTCTGTCCAATCGCGTCGCGGCGGCCGCCGAGAAGGCGCCGCCACGCCCGCTCGCTGATGACGACGACTCGCCGTGTCGGCTGATCCGCCGCTTCGAACCATCGGCCCGCCAGCGGCGGGAGCTCGAAGACGTCGAAAAAATTCGCCGTGACGTAAGCGCCTTGTAGACGCTCGGAGAGCTCGGGGCCAGTGACGATGGCGCGCTCAGAGCGATAGGCGGCCATCACCTCGAGTGTCCGCGTCTGCCGCTGCAGGTCGACGAAATTGGGGATCGACGCCGACGAAAGACCGACCGGATTCTTCAGGCTCGCGTCGCCGAAGCGGACGAGCCGTTCAGGATGCGGGAACGGCAGCGGCTCGAGCATCGCGCCGTAGACGACCGTCCCGATTGTCGTCGCCGCGCCGATGCCGAGCGCCAGCGTCGTCGCGCAGCCCAGCCAATACACCGGCGCGTGCACGAGCCCGCGAGTCGACTGGCGCAAATCGAGCCGGAACGCGGCGGCGCTCCGGCCGGTCATCGCGAGCGCGCCCGCCGTCGCATATCGCAGCGTCAACCGAAGGCAGGCGGTCGCGTACTTCAATCGCGTCACCGCGCCGATCGGGCGCTGGGCGTACTCTTCGCGCAGATCGCCGGCGATGCTGCGCCCGCGGACGTCGTTGCCGACGACGCGGAGGAGCAGCCGCTCGAACAGTGGACCGCGGCCGCTCATTCGAGCACCTCCTCGACGCCTTTCCAGAGATGCAACAGCGCCCGGCGCGACGCTTTCAAGGCGGCGATGCCGGGCTTGGTGACGATGAACCGGCGGCGCGGGTGACCGCCGCGATCGGGCGACGGATCCTCCTCGACCGCGCGAACGTAGCCCTTCTCCTCGAGCCGATCGAGCGTCCGGTAGAGCGCGCCGCGCGACGGCGTGCGGCCCATGACACCGGTCAGGTGGGATCTCAGGCCGATGACGTAGGCGGCGTCCCGTTGACGGAGGATGGCCAGGAGCACGAGCTGCTCCCATTCGCCGAGAAACGCTGAGGTGGGCATCGGTGTCCTCTTTGTATGCTGAGTGTATACAAAGACGACACGGCGAGCCCGGCGGTTAGTCGCGGGCGGCGTCAGCTCCGGCGGCGAAAGGCCGCTTCGTAAATGACCGGCGGCCCGCCGGCCAGCCGAATCGACGGCGAACGGTTGTATTCCGTCAACGGCACGGCCGGCTCGGGCGAAAACCCGTGCGCGTCGAGCAAGTCCATCAGCTGCGTTTCAGTGAGAAATGTCTGCGGTCTTCCCGAGAACTGCGTGAACGCGAAGGGTTCTCCGGCAATGGGCACCGCGTCGTCTGGGAGCGTGTGGCGCGAGAACGTGAACACGAACAGCGCCGCGCCCGGCCGGGCGACGCGTGCAGCCTCAGCAACGGCGGCGCGCAACTCGCGAGCGGAGCCGGCGAGGTTCCAGATGCCGTGTGCGATGACGAGATCGCAGCTTGCGCTCGCGATCGGGATCCCGTCCATCCGGGCCCGAATCAGGGTGAACCGATCGGAGACGCCTTCCTGCCGCGCGCGCTCCGCGGCAGCCGCGAGCATCGGCCACGATAGATCGACACCGGTGACGCTCCAGCCCTGCTGCGCCATCGGCACGGCGTTGCGGCCGGCGCCGCAGCCAAGGTCGAGGGCCCGGCCGGCGCCCGGTCGGCGCCGTTCCCGCTCCGCGAAGCTCATGAGAACATCGTTGGGCGGCGATCGCACGAACCCGGCGACGGTGTCCGGGGCGCTCCATGGGTCACTCATGTCCGATCAGCCACAGCACATCATGTCCGGTCCCGTGTCGTCATGTATCTCCTGACTGGCGCGACCGGCTTTGTCGGCGGCGTGCTGGCGCGTCAACTCGTCGCCGCCGGACATTCGCTGCGCGCGATCGTCCGGACGCCAGGCAACGCCGGCGCGCTGCGGGAGCTCGGCGTCGAGCTGCACCCGGGCGACGTCACCGACAAGGCGTCGATGCGCGCGCCGATGACCGGCGTCGACGGCGTGTTCCACGTCGCCGGATGGTACAGGCTCGGCGTCACCGCTCGCGATCGCGCCATCGCCGAGGCGACCAATGTCCACGGCACCCGTAACGTCCTCGAGCTGATGCGGGAGCTCAGGGTCCCGAAAGGCGTCTACACGTCCACGCTCGCGGTGAACTCGGACACGCACGGAGAACTCGTCGACGAGAACTATCGCTTTGACGGCAGACACTTGTCGATCTATGACGAGACGAAAGCGCGCGCTCATGACGTCGCCAGCGAGTTCATCGCTGGCGGCCTGCCGCTGGTGATCGTCCAACCCGGCGTCATCTACGGTCCCGGCGACACCAGCTCGCTCAAGACGACGCTGTTGCAGTTTCTGCAGCGCAAGCTGCCGGCGATTCCGGCAAGAACTGCATTCTGCTGGGCGCACGTCGACGACGTCGCGCACGGTCACGTGCTCGCGATGCAGCGCGGCCAGGCCGGACGCAACTACTTCATCTGCGGACCGGTGCACACGATGGAGGAAGGCCTACAGGTCGCGAGCGAAGTCAGCGGCGTGCCGATGCCGCGAATGCGTTTACGGCCGGGGATGATGCGCGCGATGTCGACAGTGACCGCCGTGATCGAGCAGGTCGTGACCTTGCCTGCCGATTACGCCTCAGAGACCCTTCGGGCGATGGCCGGCACGACCTACATCGGCAGCAACGCACGCGCGAAGGCCGAGCTCGGATGGACGGTGCGGGAGCTGCGAGACGGTTGGGCGGAAACCGTGCGTTACGAAGCCGGTTTGCTGGCGCTCAGCGCGCGGTGACCCGCAGCACGCGGCTACGAATCCATCGCGTACAGCAACACGATGACGGCAATCAAAATCGCGACCGTCAGGAAGAAGATCTTCCATGCCGAGTAGGGATACTGGCCGGCGATCACGCCGGTGTAACCATTCGCGACGACCTGAAACTTCCTCCGCCCGTAGTCGTACGCCACCAGCCAGACCGGCACGAGGATGTGCTTGAACGTCTGATTGGAATAGGTCGGATGAATCTGCAGATTCCGGTAGGTGTCACCCGGCACTTGCGCCGCGCAGAGTTGCTCGAGCTTGGCGTGCATCTGATTCTGCGAGGCGCCGGCGGCATCGAAGAGCACGACCTGATAGTGCTCGACGACGTGCCCGGCCAGAAATGCGATGTCGTACGGCACCAGCTCCTGCGTCGGAAACGGCTCGACCTGACGGAGCAGGCCGAGATCGATCCCGTGCGTGCCCGGCACCGGCTCGTCATCGAAGAAATGCTCGATCTGTCCTGACGCCGGCTCCCAGCGGACGCGGCGCTCCTGGCGCATCTCGGTGCGGCCGTTCACGGTGTGCGGCACGCTGACGTAGTAGTAGTAGCCGGCGTCGGCCTCCCATGGGCATACGACATTGGCGTCGAAGGTCCAATAGGGAATGTAGAGACTGCTGATCGTGTCGATCAGCGACGCGCGGGCCAGGCGATTCGGCGCCAGCCACTTGCTTTTCCACCACCGCCGCATGTCGTCGCGAACGCGATCGGCGGGAATCTTGAACGGGAGCAGACTTTCAGGCCGGATCGGCGCTTTGATCTCGTTGTAGGCAACCAGCGCCGGTGATCCGCAGAACTCGCAGTTCTGACCGACGCGGGCGGCGCCGAAGACCATCACCGCCTTGCAGCTCTGACATTGGACGCTGCGCGTTTCGGTCTGCCAGCCGCGGTTTTCCTCCGGCAGCTCGCGCAGCGCTTTGACCAGGTCGTTTTCGACGGCTTTGCCGGTCTCACGATCGATGACGTACGGCGATTCGGTGCCGCAGTACGGGCAGACGAGCTTCTGCTTCGACGGATTCCACTCCGCCTGCGCGCCGCAGGCGGGGCACGCGTGCTTGTCGAGTGCCGAGATCTCGGCCATCAGGACGTCGGCCGGCGCACGCTACTGCGCGAGGTACTCGTCGAGTGAAGCGCGGCGAATGCGCCAGGCGGTGCCAATCTTCTTGCCCTTGAGTTCGCCGGATTCGAGGATCGTCATGACATCGGTTTCCGAGACGCCGAGCACTTTCGCGGCATCGGCCGGGCTCAGGAGGTCGGGAATCGGCGGCGCCGCCGGCGCCACCGTCGGCGTCGCGCCGCCGCCGGTGAAGCCCTGGTTCATCATCTGCTGCGCGATGCCGAACCCGACCGCGAGTTCGGCCGCCGTTCCTGCCGCGCCGCCGCCGCCCTGGCCGCTCTCGAAGCCTTTGCCCATCTGGTACTTCACGTAGTCGTTGAGGTTGCCGATCGCGGCCATGCTCGATCGCTTGTCGATCGCCTGCTCGACCTCCGGCGGCACGCTCACGTTTTCGACGATGAAGCTGGCGATCTCGAGCCCGTACTTCGACGTCACCGCCGGATTGATCAACGGCAACAGCGCGTCGCCGAGTTCCGAATAGCGCGCGGCGACATCGAGCACCGGGACCTTCGCGGTCGCCAGCGCGTCGGTGAAGATGCTGACGATGCGCGACCGCATCGTGTCGGCGAACTCGTCGAGACGGAAGTTATGATCCGATCCGGCGACTTCGCGGAGAAACGTCTTGACGTCCACAATCTTGAAGTCGTAGGTCCCGAACGCGCGGGCGCGGACGACGCCGAAGTCGCTGTCGCGCAGCATGATCGGATTCGACGTGCCCCACTTGTTGCCGGTGAACAGCCGGGTGATGACGTAATACACGTCGGCCTTGAACGGTGAATTGAAGCCGTACTTCCAGGATTTCAGCTTGGTCAACACCGGGATGTTGTCGGTCGTCAGCGTGTGCTTGCCGGGCAGGAACGTGTCGCCGAATTCGCCGAGATAGACGAACTGCACCGTCTGCGACTCACGGACGATGAGCTGGGCGCCGTTCTTGATCGCCTTGTCGTCGTCTGGAAAGCGATACGACAACGTGTCACGCGAGTCATCGGTCCACTCGATGACGTCAATCAGTTCGCCTTTGATGAAGTCCATCAATCCCATGTCTGTGTGCTCCCGGGAAGCCGTCCCGCCATTGTAGTGGAGCGGCGCGTCTAAGCAGGAGATGACGCACGCGGGATGGCTCAACTCGCCAGAGCCCGCCGTGCCGGCCCGGCGGATCGGCCCGGCGCTGGGGGCGTCCTTGTTCGCGCACACGTTGATGGCGGCGGCGATCATCGCGCTGCTCAACGTGGCTCCGCCAGCATCCATCGTGCCGCCCGTCGGGCGCATGCTGGACGTCGTGTATCTGCCAGCCCCGACGCCGCAGGCGGCCCCTGTCGGCGGAGGCGGCGGCAATCCGAATCCTGCGCCGCCGCGGCCGACGCAGATCGTCCGGTCGGACGCCCCGGCGATTCCCTCTCCGACGCCGACCCCTGTGGATCCGCCCCCGAGCCTGACCGTGCAAGTTGAAACCAACGCGGCGACGATGTTGTCCGCGACCGGGACGACGCTGAATGCGCCGCCGGGCCCGGGTGGCGGAGGGCAAGGGCCGGGCCTCGGTCCGGGCCGCGGTCCTGGCGCCGGTCCGGGAACCGGTCCGGCGACTGGCGACGGATTTGGCACGGTCGGCGTCGATGCCACCGAGCCGGTGCCGATGTTCACGCCGCAGCCGGACTACACCAGCGAAGCGATGCTGGCCAAGGTGCAAGGCGAGGTGCAGCTCGACGTCGTCGTGCTCGCGAGTGGCCGCGTCGGCGACGTCCGCGTCGTCCGCGCGCCGAAGCCGAGCTTTGGCCTCGAGGATAAAGCGATCGCGACGGCGAAGCGATGGATCTTCAAGCCGAGCCTGCGCAACGGCGCGCCCGTGAACGTGCGAGTGACGATCATTCTCACATTCACGCTTAGATAGCCCTCAGCCTAAGTTAGTCCGTATCGAAGCCCGCCCGTACGAATGCCATCGCGGCCGGAAACCGCTCCGCGATCGCCGCGTCGAGTTCGGTGAGTTTCTCGATCATCTTTTGGGGTACTCCGTCGGCCGCAGCTCGGCCGACCTGTGTCAGCACGTCCCAGGCGTCGCGTGACTCCTTGATGGCGAGGCGCGCCACCTTGGCGCTGCCGTGTGCGTCGCATTGCCGATCGGCGCGGTCGTAGTCGTCATCGTGGTAGCCGTGGAGCGCGCGGACGGTTTTCGCGCTGATGAGAAAGACGTGGTGTTCGAGGACCTCGAGCGCCGCAATGACGACCTCGTCCTGGCGGTCCCGCAGAATCGGCCCAAGGGCGGTAAGGACGGGATAGGCGAGCGCTGCATATTCCTTGGCGCGCGCCTTGAGCGGATCGGCGTCGAGCCGCGCGTCCTGGCGCGCGAGCGCGGCGTCGATCTCGTCCCTCTCTTCGGGTGTCGGTTCACGAAACGCGTGCTCCAGCCACGGCCGGGCGATGCCGTCGTCGACTGGCGGTGGCGGCGGCGGATCGCCGCGCTCGGCGGCCTGGGAGACGCGGAAGGTCAGGCAGCGCGGCGAGAATCGGCAGCGCTCGCACCAGCGGTCGCAGTAGTTGTAGATGCCGGGGATGTTGCGCGGGTCCCCGGCCCAGGCGTCGATGAAAGGGGTGGTGTCGCTCATGCCGCCGCTTCAAAGCAAGCGGCGGGCCCAGCGGATTTACGCCCGAAAACGCGATCGGGCCCGAAAAGATCGCAAAATCTGCGATCTTTCCCGGGCCCGAGATTGAAAAATCTGCGATCTACTTGAGCAGAAACGCCTGGCGACGCTCGGCGAATGACTTCAAAGTGTTCACGCCCGCCTCGAAGGCCTCGAACGACTCCAATTTGCGCGTGTCCGCCTTGACGTCGGCGGCAATCAGCGACTGATATTGCGCGACCAGCGGCTGGAGCTTGTTCCAGTCGAGCCAGGTGGAGGCGATTTCGCGGACGTATTTCAGATAGCGATCGCGAAGCGCCGGCACTGCCAACAGTTTCGAGCGCAGCGGCTTTGCGGCGTCGTTCAGCCCGACGAGCGGATCGAGCTCGGCGTTGCCCATCATCATCGGACCCCTACCGCCGCCGGGGCCGCGCCCGCCGCCGCCCGGTGGCGGTGGCATGCCCGGCATTCCGCCCGGGGCGCCGCCGGGTCTGCCGCCGGGCCCGTTCGGCCCGCCTGGCCCGCCTCCCCGCGGTCCCATGCCGCGGCCGCCGCTCGGCCCGAACGTCTCGTTGGCATCGTGCGGCATGATGTGAAAACGTCCCTTGGCGTCCAGATAGATCGAGTAGTCGCTGGCGCGCGTCCAGTAACCGTCGTTGTTGACCAGGGTCGTTTCGAGCGCGAGAAACTTCAGCGTTTGGTCGACATCGAGAATCGGCGCCAGCGCCGCTTCGAGTCTATCTGCCGGCGTCTCGTTCAGCACTTTGGTGAGGTTCACCAGCGCGTCCCACGACTTGGCGTCGTCTTTGGTCTTGATCTCGTAGACGCGCTTGTACTGAGCGAGGTTGTTCTCGCCAAGATACTCGAGCCCGCCGCGGCCGTTCGGGCTGCCGGGCACCTTCCAGCGCGCGCCGTCGGTCGTCTTGAACCACTCGTTGACGAAATCCTTGTTGAACTGCTGGGCGCTCGGATAGACGCCCCAACTCTCGCCGTTGATGACCACGCGCACGAAGTTCGCCTTCGGCGCCGGCAGAAACTCGCGCGCCGCCTGCAGATACAGCACGGTGCGCAGGAAGGTCGGATCCTCGTGCGCGTTCAGCAGGTTGAGCGTGCGATAGCCGCCGACGTTCTGGCCGTCGTGCACGAAGTCGAGCGCGACGTTGATCGAGTGCTTCTGCCCCTCGGGCACACCAAAAAAAGACGACGCCCCGCGGAAGTGAACGCCGACGTCCTTGTAGACCTTGCCGTCGATCGTCAGCGTCGCCGGCACTTCGACGTCGGTGTTGTTGAACGCGATCAGCTCCTTCTCCCAGTCTTCGGTCTCGAACTGGAAAAAGATCGTGCGCAGCGCCTTCGCGTCGTAGAACGGCACCGACGCGGGATAGGTCTTGACGTCGGCCGGTGACAGGCGCGCACCGGGCGCCGGCGGCTCACGCAGTACTCCGCCGCCGCCCATGCGTCCGAAACCCCGGCCGCTGCCGTTCTGCGCCAGTTCGGCGCGTGCGGCCTTGCGCTCCTCGATGTTCAGGCGGTTGTCGCCGTTCCTGTCGAAACGCGCAACCAGCTTCATCTCTCCACCCGGACCGCCTGGTCCGCCCATCCCGCCGGGACCGGGTCCGAAACCCGGCGGCGGCGGTCCCTGCTGGGCGGCGATCGGTGTGAACGTTGTCGCGACCGCGACGACGACAATCAGCGTGATCAATCGAACCATGATTCGCATCTCTTGCTCCCTGGGACTGCTGGGGCCGCGGCCCGATTCAGAGCGCTTCCTTCGCGCGCAACTCGACGCTCTGCATGCCGTCGAGGCGGTTCAACTCCCGCACCAGTGCCTCGGGCGACCCGTTCGCACGGAGTCGCACGTCGTAGGTGACGTCGATCGACAATCCCTGCTTCGCGGTGCCGACGGCGACCAGCTGACGATCGGCGACGTGAGCATCGAGGACGGGCGCGGCCTGCGCCTGCACGTCCTGCGCGAGGCCGCCGCGCAGTTGCAGCGAGAACACCGGCCGCGAGTCCAGCGCTGTGGGCGTCGCCATCGGCCGGCCGGGCCGCGGCATCATCAGCACCGCCGCGACCGCGACGACCGCCAGGCCGAGCACCGCTACCCAGGGCGCGCCGGCGCCGACCGCCATGCCGACGACCACGGCGAAGATGACGTAGGCGGTGTCTTCGGTGTCGCGAACCACGGTGCGAAAGCGCACGATCGACAACGCGCCCACCAGGCTGAACGCGCGCGCGACGTTGTCGCCGACCACTTGCGTGACCATGGCGATGAGGACGCACAGCAGCACCAGCGTCGGCGGAAACGATGATTCGATTTCATCGGCCGGCTGCGTGCGCTTGTAGATCTGCGACACCAGCCCGCCGAGCAGCAGCGCCGCGATCAGGCGGACCAGCACGATCTGCGGTGCCACCGTCACGCCGCTGCCGAACGACGTGGTCAGCCACTCAGGCATGCGCCACCTCGACACTGTCTCGTTCGCCGAGCGCCACCATGGCCAGCCGGTACTTCGAGATCGCGCGTGCCCGCAAATCGAACTCCTCGACCAGGTGTTTGAAGATCGCCGGCATCTCGTGCGTGAACTTCAGCTCGACGATGGCGGCATTGGGCAATACCGGGATCCCCGACAGCGGCTGAAACGCTGCGGCCGCCGCCGGTCTCGTCTCAATGGCGTCGTCGACGGTGAGGCGAAACATCCCGTACGGCGACTGGCCGACCCGGGCGGTGCGGTGGTACCAGACCTGGCTCTTGACATGAAGCCGGCGGGCGTCGACGCGGCGTCGAAACCAATCACCCGCCCAGCCGTCGTGACGATCGGCCTCGAGGTGCGTCAGGCCTGTCAAGGCAACGATGGTGCGCCGTTTGTTGAGCAGCGCCTTCGTCCGCATCTTGCGCTCGAGGAACACCACATCGGATGCCCCGTAGCGGCGGATCCGATACTTACTGCGGCCGAACGAGCCGCGGCGGTGAAAGACGTCGAGCGCATCGGTGTCGAAGTAGAGGCTCGCGGTGCGGTACTCGTCCTGGTGGGCCCCGGAGCCGTGGGGATCCGCCGTCAACCGGGAGCGTGCCCAGTCGCGAATCCGCGCGGCGGTGGCGAGATCGACAACGCATTTGATCTCGCGCGCGTCGGTGCGGATGTCTTGTGTGCTCAGCCCTGCGGTCATCCCGTTACCTGTGTGTTACACAGCATACGGGCGGAAATGGTTGCGGTTCGGCCTCCCGGCCGCCGTCACGGTCTCTTCATCGCCGCGCCACCGCTCTGCCACAACTGACGGGCCGCGGTGTGGTTTAGGTATGTAATGGACACCGCCATGGCTCTCCCCACCGAGTCCACCGCCACCCCGCCGCGGCAGCGGCGGGCCCTGGTCGTCGAAGACGAACCACATATCCGCGAACTGGTCGCCCTGCATCTCGGCCTGGAAGGTCTGCACGTGACCGAGTCGGGCGCCGGCGACGACGCCATTCGGCGGATCGAGTCCGAGCCTTTCGACGTGGTCGTCCTGGACCTGATGCTGCCGCGCGTCGACGGTCTGGCGGTGTGCCGCGCGATCCGGCGCGAGCCGAAGAACGCCGACGTGCCGATCCTGATGCTGACCGCCAAGCGCGAGGAGTCCGACAAGGTCCTCGGGCTGGAGACCGGCGCCGACGATTACCTGAGCAAGCCGTTCGGGGTGCGCGAGCTGATCGCGCGGGTGCGGGCGCTGCTCCGGCGGCCGCGCGCCTCGCAACTGCTGTCCTCGATCGGGACCGCCAAGGAAATGGTGACCGCCGGTCCGCTGACGCTCGACCCGGCACGGCGGCAGGCGCGCATGAACGATCAGGACATCGAGCTCACGCCGCACGAGTTCGACGTGCTCTATCTGCTCGCCGCGCATCCCGGCATCGTCTTCACCCGCGAGATGCTGCTCGAACGGGTGTGGACCGCGGACACGCACGTCACCGAGCGCAGCGTCGATACGCTGGTAAAACGGCTGCGGCAGAAGATCGAGAGCGACACGCGCGATCCCCGCTATCTGCTCACGGTGTGGGGCACGGGTTACAAGTTCGCCGCCGATGCCTGATCCCGTCTGGTATCGCAGCCTGTATTGGCGCATTGCGCTGGGCTTCGTCGCCCTGCTGGCGACGCTGCTCGTCGTGCAGGGGCTGATCTTTCTGTGGATGACCGGACGGATGCAGGAGATCCTGTGGAGCCGATCGGCGGCGACGTTCGCGACCGCGATCGCCACCGACGTCGAGTCGGTGATCTCGGAGAAGAACAAGACCGATCTCGACACCTTCCTCAACGAGCGCTACGCGAGCTCGTACCGCGCGTTCGCGGTAGTCACACAGGACGGCACGACGGTGGTCGGCCGATCGATGCCGGGTCCGCCGAACATGGCGCGCGCGGCGCGTGACCGATTGTTCGGCGAGGGTCCGGGAGATCGCCGTGGCGGCCGCGGACGTGGCGGTGGCCCGGCGGGTCCGCCGGATGGGCTCCGACCGCCGCCGCCTCCGCCGGATAATCCGCCGCCGGATGGTCCGCCGCCCGATCAGCCGCCGCCCGACGGCGACCCGCGCGGCCGCGACGACGGCCGCGGCGGGCGCGGCGGCCGCGGTTTCGGCGCGGGGCCGATGTTCACGTTCGCTCCGGCGATTGTGAACGGTCAAATCCGCGCGATGGTCGCGGTGCCGACCGATCCGCCGCCCCTGTCGATGGCGATCCGCGACGTCGGGCCGACGCTGGCGATCGTCGCGATGGTGTTGCTGGTGACGGGCACATCGACGCTGGCGTTCGTGGTCTTCGGCCCGGCGCGACGGCGGCTGCGCGTGCTGCAGAACGCCGCGCGCGCTATCGGCGAAGGACGCACCGGTGTTCGCGCGCCGCAGACCGGGCGTGACGAAGTTGCATCGTTGGCGCAGGCGTTCAACGAGATGGCGGCGCAGCTGGAGCAGCGGACCGCGGCGCTCGAAAGCGCCGACCGTACCCGGCGCCAGCTGCTCGCCGACGTTTCACACGAGCTGACGACGCCGTTGGCGTCGATTCGCGGCTACGTCGAAACGCTGGCGATGACCGATCTCAAACTCAACGACGAGACGCGGTGGCGTTATCTGTCGATCGTCACCGACGAGACCGAGCGGCTCGAGCACATCATCGGCGATCTGCTCGATCTCGCACGCCTCGAAGGCGGCGGCGGATCGCTGAAGATCGAGCAGGTCTCGCTGTCCTATCTGCTCGAACGCGTCTGGCACCGGCATGGGCCGGTCGTGGCCGAACGCGACATCAAGCTCGAGACGATTCGCGATCCGGTGATCGACGTGATTGCCGGCGACTCGAACCGCATCGAGCAGGTGCTCCAGAATCTCGTCGCTAACGCGGTGCGGCACACGCCGTCGGGCGGCCGGGTCGCGGTGACGATTACCCGGGCCGACGCCGGCGTCACGATCACCGTGGACGACAGCGGCCCGGGCATTCCGCCCGAGCATTTGCCGCGGATCTTCGATCGGTTTTACAAGGTCGATGAATCGCGCACCGGCACGGCCATGCCGTCAGGCAGCGGCCTCGGCCTGTCGATCGTCCGCGCGATCGTCGTCCGGCACGGCGGCACGATCGCCGCCGAAAACCGGCCCGAGGGCGGCGCGCGGTTTCGGGTGTACCTGCCGGCGGCGGCGGGCCTTGCGGAATGAGTGACTGAGTTAATGGTTGAATGAGGGAATGCCGGCTCCCGTCAAACCTGCCACGACCATCGACGTTCTGAATCAGATCGACATTCGCATCGGCACCATCACTCGTGTCGAAGACGTCCCCGCCTCGAAGAAGCTCGCGCGTCTGCGCGTCGATTTCGGCGATCACACCCGCACGATACTCGCTGGCCTCAAACACGAACGGGCTGACATCCGCGAGATTGAAGGCAAACAGGCACTGTTCGTCGTCAATCTGCCGCCGCGCGAGATGGCGGGGGAGCTGTCGGAAGGCATGCTTTTCGATATCGGCTACGCCGACAAGATCACGCCGGTGCTGGCGATGCCGGAGCGGCCGGTGCCCAACGGGACGAGAGCGGGGTAGACGGGAGAGCCGAGCTGAGTTGAGTGCTCTTGCCAAGAGCGAATCCACAGGGAGAAGCGCGAGAAGAGCGGGAGGTTCCTGGTTGTCGCACACTTCCGCCCTTCTCGTTCTTCTCGCTGTGGATATGCTCTTGGCAGGTTCATGACGATGGTTCGCCTCGCTCATTCCGCCGACGCTCGCGATCTTGCACTCTTTGCGTCGCGCACGTTCGAAGAAACGTTCGCGCACAGCACCTCGGCCGCCGATATGGCCGCGTATCTGGCCGCGCACTACTCCGAGGCCATCCAGCGCGCGGAAATCGACGACGCGCGCACGACGACGCTGGTGGCCAGCGACGGCCGCGCGCTCGTCGGCTACGCGCAGATCCGCGACAATGAGCCGCCCGACGGTGTCGTCGATCGCAGCGCGATCGAGCTGGTGCGCCTCTACGTGGACCGCGCCTGGCACGGACGCGGCCTGGCGATCGCGCTGATGACGCGCGCGGAAGCCGCGGCGCGCGATCGCGGCGCGCGGACGATGTGGCTCGGCGTCTGGGAAAACAACCACCGCGCCAGCGCGTTCTACCGCAAGCACGGCTACGTCGAAGTCGGCGAGCACGTGTTCATGCTCGGCGCCGATGCGCAACGGGACTTGATTCTGGCGAAGCCGCTGGAGCTCGCCGACTCTACTGGCAACGGAGGGTGCTGAGAATCTTTTCCACCACGTCGGCGCCAAGACCAGTACGTTCGACATTTACGTCAGTCGCCGGCCGAAAATTCGTGAAGACGAAGTTCTCGCCCTGACGGGTCAAGAACTGCTCGTTGACGACGGCGCCGCTCCCATCGACCAGGGGGCCAAGTATGACGTACTCAGCTCCGACGCTGAGCGGGGGATAAACGTTGATTGATGCGCGCACCGTGACGCCTTCAATGATCATTGCGCCGCCGGGCTGCGTAACCGTGATCTTCGCAACGGAGCTCAGCGCTGATGGGGCGCGGTAGACCGCGAGCACGGCGACGTCGTAGTCGGTGAACAGGAATGTCCCGTCCTCGATGGGAAAGGACTGCTCCGACAACACCCGACCACGGACGGCGATTGAGCTGCGGCACGCAGCCTGGCCCAAGAGCGTCGCCGCCGATGCGGTCGCTTCCTCGATAACGCTGTCGTAGTGCATGCCAGCGCTTGTCAGCTGATCTAGCAACCGAGTCATTCGGAACAACGTCAGGCTCTTCGCGTGGGCACGACCATTCGCGCGTTGCGCCGGCGTCATCCGCGCCTGAATCGCCGTCGTCCGGTCCACCGGTTTCGGGCGGCCGACAGGCTGCTGGGCGGATACAGCGACTACGAACGCCGCGACGGCGAGAGCGGAAAGCAGCGCGCGCATCGGGGTGATGTCCCCATTGCATCACGCGGCGGCGCACCGATCCACTACAGTGGTCGGATGTCCGAACGCGACGCCGCCCTCGAGAGGGCCCATCTGCATGCCCGTGAATACCTGAAGACAGTTGCCGATCGACCCGTACATGCGCTGCTGACCGCCGCCCAATTGCGCGAACGACTCAGCGGCCCGATGCCGATCGCCGGCGAAGCCGCTCCAACAGTCGTCGATCGCCTGGCCGGCGCCGCCGGAGGCACGATCGCGACTCAGGGCCCGCGCTACTTCGGCTTCGTCATCGGCGGCAGCATGCCGGCGGCGACCGCGGCCGAGTGGCTGGTTGCGGCCTGGGACCAGAACGCCGGCGTCTACAACCTGTCGCCGATCGCGTCGGTGGTCGAAGACATCGCCGCCGGATGGGTGCGCGATCTCGCCGGACTGCCCGCGACGTGGAGCGTTGGCTTCGTCACCGGCTGCCAGATGGCGAACTTCACCGCGCTCGACACCGCCCGCCACCACGTGCTTGCCCAGGCCGGCTGGGACGTCGAGGCGCGCGGCCTGTTCGGCGCGCCGCCGATTCACGTCTACACCAGCGACGAGTCGCACTACACGATCTTCATGGCGCTGCGGATGCTCGGCCTCGGTGCCGACCGGGTCACGCGTATACCGACGGACGCGCAGGGACGGATGCGCGCCGACGCGCTGGTTGCGGCGCTGCGCGAGACGACCGGGCCGGCGATCGTCTGCGCGCAGGCCGGCAACGTCAACACCGGCGCCTTCGATCCGCTGCCGGCGATTGCCGACGCCGCCCGCGATCGCGGCGCGTGGCTGCACGTCGACGGCGCGTTCGGTCTCTGGGCGTGCATGAGCCGGTCGCGGAAACACCTCGTCGATGGCATCACCAGGGCGGATTCGATCGCGACCGACGCGCACAAGTGGCTCAACGTGCCTTACGACAGCGGCCTCGCGCTGACCGCGCACCGGGAGTCGCACCGCAAAGCGATGATGTTGTCAGCCGCCTACATCCTCGAAGATGCCGCCGAGCGCGACCCGCATGAGTTCGTGCCTGAGGAATCGCGTCGCGCCCGCGGCGTCGCCGTCTACGCGGCGCTTCGGTCGCTCGGCCGCGACGGCCTGACCGCGCTGGTCGATCGCTGCTGCGACCATGCCACACGGATGGCGGATCGCTTGTCGGCCCACCCGTCGGTGCAAATTCTCAACGACGTCGTCCTGAATCAGGTGCTGGTTCGCTTCGAGCCGGCGACCGGCAGCGCCGACGACTACACGCGCGAGGTAATCGCGCGCGTGCAGAAGGACGGCACCTGCTGGCTCGGCGGGACGCAGTGGCACGGCGTCGCCGCGATGCGGATCTCGATCAGCAACTGGACGACGACGGCGGAGGATATCGATCGATCGGCGGAGGCAATTCTGCGGGCGATCTGAGTGACAACTTCGACAGCACCATGAAGGAGCATGAAGGAGTCTGCAGGAGCATGAAGGAGATCTTGATCTTCGAAAAAGGATTGAGTTCCTACACGCTCCTCAAGATTCCTTCACGCTCCTTCATGGTGCTGTCAAAGTTCTACTTTCCCGCTCCGATCGCAAACAGATGCTTCTCGCCCCGCACGTACAGCGTCCCGCCCGCGATCGCCGGGGTCGCCATCAGCGGCTCGCCCATCGGGTTCTTGCCGACGATCGAGAACGCGTCGCCGGCGGCGACGACGAACATGTCGCCGTCCTCGCTGGACAGAATGATGTGGCCGTCGGCGGCGACCGGCGAGGCGCTGAAGCCGCTGCCACTGTGCGGAATCCGCTCGCGGTAGATCTCACGGCCGTTCTCGAGCACGTAGGCGTCGAAGATCCCGTCGTTCCCCAGCACGTAGACGATGTCGTCGTAGATCAGCGGCGTCGGCATGTACGGGCCGCGACCGCGCTTCGACCAGACCACGCGATCGCTCGAGGTCTGGCCCGCAGGCAGCGTGAGATCACCGCGTGAGCCTGGGGTGAGCACGAAGATGGGCTTCTCGTCACGCCGGCCGCTGGCAACCAGGATGAAGTCGTCGGTGAACACCGGCGTCGGCGCGGTGATCTTCGAGCTGCCGCCGAGCCGCCACAGCTCCTTGCCGGTCTCGGGATCGTAGCCGCGGATGAAATTCGAGGCGTTGGTGACCAGCTCGGGCGCGCGGCCGGGCCGCGAGGACACGTACACGTTCGGCGTGCCCCACGACGGCAGTTCGTCGCGCATCGTCTGCCACACGACGGCGCCGGTGAGCCGGTTCATCGCGACGATGAACGAGCCCTGCTGCTGATCGCACTGCGCGATCACCAGATCTTTGTAAATGATCGGCGAACTGGCGGTGCCCCACTCGTACTCCTTCAGATCGTAGGCGCCGACGTCGAGCCGGCCGAGATCGCGCTGCCATAACGGCTGGCCGTCGACGCCGAACGCGTAGATGCCTTGCGATCCGAAAAACGCGACGACGATCCGGCCGTCGGTGACCGGCGTCGCACTCGAGTAGGTCGACTTGATGTGCCGCTTCTCTTTCGGCGCGCCCTGGTACGCCGTTCGCTCCCAGATCGTCTTGCCGGTGCGGCGATCGATCGCCAGCACGACCCAACGCTGCACCGACGTGTCTTCCGATGCCGTACCCTCGCCGTAGAGCCCGGGTTTGAACGTCGCCTTCGCGTTGCCGCTGACGGCCGACGTGACGAAGAGACGGTCGCCCCAGACGATCGGACTCGAATGGGCCAGGCCCGGGACCTCAACCTTCCAACGGACGTTCGTTCCGGCGACCCCGTCCCAGCGGTCTGGCAGGTTCTGTTTGTCGGCGATGCCCGTGGCGCTGGGTCCGCGAAAACGCGGCCAGCTGTCGACTTGCTGCGCCGCCGGTGCCGAGAAACCGGCGATAACGGCGGTCACGCCAGCCAGGAGACATCGTGTTGCGCGCATCGGGTGATTGTAGACTCTGCCGATGCGTTTTCTGGTGCTGATTGCTGCGGCAGCGATCGCGGCGTTTCAGGGCAATGCGGCCGATCCTGCCGTCGTCGCGGCGATGGAGCGCGGTGAGGCGCTGCTGAAGAACCGCAAATACGACGAGGCGATTCGCGAGTTCAAGCAGGCGAACGAACTGCAGAACAAGCAGTCGGCAGCGGCGTTCTTCGGACTCGGGCGCGTCTATCACGCGATGGGCGCGTACAAGACCGAGGCCGAGGCCTGCGCCGACGGCCTGAAGTTCGCCGGCGGGAACAAGACCCTGGCCGCATCGCTGCACAACCAGCGCGGCATGGCGCTGGCGGCGCAGGCGGAGAAGAACACCGACAAAGTCATCAAAGAAGCGGAAGCGGAGTTCCGCGCGGTGTTGACGCTGACCGACGCCCTGCCGATTGCCTCGTACAACCTCGGCGTCATGCTGATGCGCCAGTCGCGCGACGATGAGGGGCGGGCGGCGCTGCAGGCCTATGTCGATTCCGGCGCCCGGGCGTCGGAGGTCGCGCTGGCGATGTCGATGATCGCGAATCCGCGCCGGGCCCGCGAGCCGTTTGCGCCCGAGTTCAGCTTCACCTCGTTCGACGGCGAGAGCGTCAACTCACGCGACCTGATCGGCAAGGTCGTGTTGCTCGATTTCTGGGGCACGTGGTGCGGACCATGCCTAGCCGCGACCGAGGATCTGGTTCGCATTCACAAGAAGTACTCGGCGGATCCGCGGTTCGTCATGATCGGCATCAGCTCCGATCCGCCGCAGGACAAAGGCAAAGTGATCGACTACGTTACCGCCAAGCGGATGAAGTGGATTCACGTCCAGGACTCGCCGCAGCGCCCGCTGCACCGCGCCTTCGACGTGGCCAAGTTCCCGACCTACATCGTGCTCGACCACGAGGGCGTGATGACCGAGGTCAGGCAGGACGGCCAGACCCGGACGCGGCTCGAGGGCTGGGGGACGCTGATGCCGGGCGCGATCGAAGCCGGCATCAAGCGAGCGATGAAGCGGCTCACGTCTTCAGCGTCGTCACCGGATTCATTCGCGCGGCTCGGCGCGCCGGGATCCAGTTGGCGCTGACCGCAGCGGCGAACAGCGTCAACGCGGCGATCGAGAGGATCATCGGGTCGCGTGGCGAGACGCCGTAGAGCAGGTCGCCGAGCAGGCGAGCGGCCGCGATGGCGGCAACGAGTCCCAGCGCCGCACCGAATGCGATTGCAACGAAACTGCCGCCGGCCACCGCGCGCATGATGTGATTGCCGCGCGCACCCAGCGCCATGCGGATGCCGATCTCGCGCGTCCGCTGGGTGACCAGATAGGAAGTGACGCCGTAGGCGCCGCCAAGCGCGAGCAGCAGCGCCAGCGCCGCGAACACCCCCAGCATCCACGAGTAGGTCGCGCGCGTTTGCATCGAAGCTGCCAGCCGTCGCTCGGCGGTGTTGATGCGGTACAGCGGCAGCGACGGATCCAGCTGGCGAACGATGTCTCGCGCCGTCGGCGTGAACGCGTCCGGTTCTCGGGTCGTGCGGATGACGACCGCCATCGTTGACGTGCGTTGCGGGTCCAGCTTGATCGGGAAATACAAGCCGGGCCGCATCGGACGTTCGAGGCCGTAGTGCTTGACGTCGTAGGCGACTCCGACGACGGTCATCCAGGGATTGTCCGGACCCTTTCCGGCGACGCGCTTGCCGACGACGTCCGCTTCGCCGGGCCAGAACGTACGCGCGAACGTTTCGTTGACGATTAGCGCCGGGTTGGTGCTCGCGCTGCCGTCGCGATCGTCGAAGAATCGGCCGGCCTTCAGGCGAATGCCCATCGCGGCGAAGTAGCCGGGGTCGGCGAAGCGGCCGAGCACGACCGGATCTGATTCACCCGGCTTCAGCGGCGGGCGGCCTTCGATGCGATAAAAGTTGCCCCAGTGGCACGAGAGCGGCGGGCAGGTGATGACGCCGGCGGCCTCGACGCCTGGGGTGGCGCGGAGGCGCGCGGTGAGCGTTTCCCAGAATGCCAGCCGTTTCACGTCGTCGGAGTACGACGCATCCGGTAAGGCAATCGAGAAGAGCAGCGCGTGATCGGCGCGATATCCCGGATCGGTGTGGCGGACGTTGGCGAAAGCGCGGACCAGCAATCCGCCGCCCACGACCAGCACCGCGGCGACCATGAATTCCGCGGCGACGAGCGTCGTCAAGGTGCGCCGGCCACGCGGCGAAATGGTCGAGCCGCTCGACGCATCGTTCATTGCGCCGCGCAGGTTGCCGCGCACCGCATGGAGCGCCGGCGCCCAGCCGAACAGGACCGCGGTGGCGGCGGCGATGCCGACGGCGAACGCCGCGATCCGCCAGTCGAACGCAAACGTTGCCCACGGCGGCAGGACCTGCGCATCGGCCACGGATTCGACGAGCAGATGCAGCGCCCATCGCCCGAGCACGAGGCCGGCGGCGGCGCCGATGGCGGCGAGCATCGCGTTCTCGACGAACAGCTGACGCAGCAGCCGGCCGCGATTGGCGCCGATCGCGAGACGAATGCCCATCTCGCGGCGGCGCGCGATGGCGCGCGCCAGCATCACCGCGGCGACGTTGGCGCAGGCGACGATCAGCAGCAAGGCGACCGCCGCCGACAGCGCCGCGGCAACGACGCGGAAGTCGCGGACGAAGTTCGTGCGCAACGGCCGGATGAACGGCGAGACCGCACGGTCCTTGTCCCGAGTGTCGAAAATTGGCGCGTGGGCGAGCAGAAGGTCCTGTTCGGCTGACTCGAAGGTGATGCCTGGCTTCAGCCGCCCGACGCCGTTGTAGGAATAGCTCTGATCGGTCGAGGCCGGGTCCTGCTTCAACGGCACCCATACGGCCGCGCGCGACGGAAACTCGGCGGCTCTCGGCATCACGCCGACGATCTGGTATGCAACGCCGTTGAGGCGAATCGTCCGGCCGATCGTGTCGGCGCCGGCGCCGAAGCGGTCGCGCCACATCGCTTCAGACAGGATCGCGACGTCCGGCGCCTTCGGTTGATCTTCGGCGGCGGTGAACGTCCGGCCGAGCAGCGGCGTGACGCCGAGTACCCCGAAGTAGTCGAAGGTGACCGCGCCGCCCTGGACGCGTTCAGCGCCGCGTTCGTCGGCGAGATTGAACGACGCGACGTCGACGAGCGCCATCCCGGCGAACGCGCGATTGCTCTTCCGCCACTGAGCGAAATCCGGATAGTTGATGCCGGTTTCATCCAGATTCCAGCGCGGCGCTTTTTCGTTGATGTAGACGAGGCGCGTCGAGTCGGGAAACGGAAAGGGCTTGATGAACAAGTCGCTGACCAGGCTGAAGACGACGACGTTGGCGGCGATGCCGAGCGTGAGCATGACGATCAGGAGCGCGGTCGCGAACGGCTGATGGCGCAGCGTGCGGACGGCGAGGCGGACGTCGGAGCCGATCATGAAGGCCTTCCTCGCTGGTGCGACGCGATGCCGGCGTCGCTCGTGAATCGAGGCGCGGACGAGATCGGCGGCGGCGTGAACCCACACCGCTGCCGGCAGGCCGCGCGCCTGCGCGTTGCGGCGGACGTCGAGAAACGCGTCGCACATCGCCTCGGCGTGGCGGTCGCGCAGGCGGCGCGGGCCCAGGCGCAGCAGCCGGCGGTACCATCGTCGCGCCGTGTCGTCGGTCACGTGTGCCGCCTCGAGAGGCTGCGCGCCAGCTTGACCAGATCCGCGAGCCGGCGCGTTTCGGCGTCGAGCGCGGCGCGGCCGGCGCGGGTCAGCGTGTAGAACTTCTTGCGGTCGCTTTCGTCAGGCAGATCGCGGTCGGCGAGCTCGGCGATCCAACCAGCGTCAGCGAGGTCTTCGAGCGAGCCGTACAGCGTCGCCGGCCAGAGCGTCACCTGGCCGCCTGACAACTGCTTGACGTCGCGGGCGATGGCGAGGCCGTGGCGGTTGCCGCCGGCGAGCGACATCAGGATGAAGTACCAGTGGGTTTTCAGCGGCGCGGTCACGGCGATTGTATTGATCAATATAATAGACGCGAGCGGCGCGCAAGACGTTGGCGGCGCTGGGACGAAAGTGTGACGAACCGAGGTCGGGTGTCCTTTATGCAAACGGTGCATAAAGGACACCCGACCTCCTTTTACAATGACGGCATGAAGCGACTATCGATCTCCGCCCTCTGCTCGGCCCTCGCGCTGCTCCTCCTTGCACCGCAACTCGCGGCCCGCCAGCTGCCGCCGTACGGCGGCGCGAAGGAGTACGTCGCCGACCTCGGCGCGCGCCGCGCGCAGGCGATGGCGACGCTCGGCCCCGAGACGGTGCTGGTGATGTGGAGCGCGCCGACGCGCGTCTACTCGACCGACGTCGACTACGAGTACCGGCAGGAGAGCAACATGCTCTATCTCTCCGGGCTCGAACAGGAAGATTCGATCCTCGTGCTGATTCCCGGCGCAAAGTCGAAGCGCGAGTGGCTGTTCACCCGCGACTACGACCCGCGCCGCGAACACTGGAACGGCCATACGCTGACGGCCGCGGAAGTGACGCAGCAGACCGGCGTCGCCAACGTCATGTCGCTTGGCACATTCGACGGCTTCATGACCGCCGTTCTCGCTGGCACCACGCCTGCCGTGACGCCCGCGATCGATGCCGACGATTTCGCCGCCTTCTTCGACGCGCTCAGGCAGGGCAAGGCGCGGCTGGCGTCCACTGAACGCGTCGGCAACGCCGGTCCGCCGGCGCCGCCGATCCCCGGATCGAACGCCGCGTGGCTTGCCGCGATGCAGCAAAAAGCGACCGGCCTGACCCTCTTCAACGCGGCCCCGGTTTTCAGCACGCAGCGCCAGATCAAGACGGCCTACGAGCAGAAAGTGCTGCGCCGCAGCGTCGAGATCTCCGCGGAAGCGCACGCGCAGGGGATGATGGCGGCGCGGCCCGATCGCTGGGAGTACGAAGTCGAAGCCGCAATCGAATACTGGTACATGAAGAACGGCGCGATGAGCTGGGGCTATCCGTCGATCGTCGGCAGCGGACCGAACGCGACGACGCTCCACTATGGCAAGTCGACGCGGCAGATGAAGAACGGCGACCTGCTGCTCGTCGATGCCGCCGCGAATTTCCAGGGGCTCACCGGCGACATCACCCGCACCTATCCGGTCAACGGCAAGTTCAGCGCCGAGCAGAAGACGATCTACGAGATCGTGCTCGCCGCGCAGAACGCCGGCATCGAGGTGACCAAGCTCAACTCCGCGCGCGCCGATTCCGTGAAGGCGATGCGCGACGTGATCACCCGCGGCCTGCTCAAGCTCGGGCTGATCACCGAGGCCGAGCCCGGTCCGGTGCAGGATCAGCAGGTGTCGACGTGGTACACGCACGGACCGATCCACGGCATCGGCGTCGACGTCCACGATCCGCTCGGTGCCAACTTCGCCGCCGGATCGGCATTCGTCATGGAGCCCGGTCTCTACATCCGCATCCAGGCGCTCGACGATCTTCTCAGGCCGGCACCGGGGCGCGGCGGCGGCGCGCCGGTCGAACCAACCCAGGCGATGAAAGACTTCGTCGAGAGAGTGCGGCCGATGGTCATCAAATACAAAGACATCGGCGTCCGCATCGAGGATTCCTTCCTCATGACCGACAAGGGCCTGGAGCGGCTCTCGGCCAAGGCGCCACGGACGATCGAAGAGATCGAGAAGACCGTCGGCACGGGGAAATAACGCCCCAGGCCCTAGGCCCTGGGCCCTGGGCCCTAGGCCTAGGCCTAAGACCGCGGGCCGAGCCATCAATTCTTCACAAGTCTTAAGCCACGATCGCCCGCCGGCCGTCGTAATAGAGACTCGATGCGCCGGCGATCCAAAAGCCCCCACTTTCGGGCCTGTGCCGTGGCCGCAGCGGCGGCGACGTCGTTTGCGGCTGCCCAGGCGACCTTATTCGCCTGGCAGACTCAGCAGGGGTGCCGGGTTTCCGGCAAAGCCACGGCGGGTGCCCGCCCCCTGCCCGGCGTGGCCCTTGTGGTCAAGAGCGGCGACAGGATTGTCGCGGCGACGTCGACCGAAATCGACGGCACGTACCGCATTTCGCTGCCGCCGAACGCCACCTACCAACTCGGCGCCGAGCTGACCGCGTTTGCGCCGGTGACGCGCGAGATCACCATCGGCGGACTGCCGTGCACCGACACCACCGCGGATCTGGCGTTCACGCTGGCGTCGCGCGTCTCGGGCGCCGCTCGTCCGGCCGGCGCGCCGACGGTGGCGTCGGCCACCACGCCTGCATCCGGCGCCGCGGGGCGTGGCAGCGCCGCCAGTCCCGGTGCGTCAACCGCGCCGGGCCAGCCGCGATTCGAAACCCTCACCGTCCAAACCGGCGCGACCGCGGCCGCTGCACTCGAAGTGAATCCGCCAGAGCGCGAGGCCCAGGAAGCGGCGACACGATTATTGTTGCCGCCCGGCTTTTCCATGGAAGGGCCGACTGAAGCCGTGGCGATGAACGGCAACATGGCCAGCGTCGACCGCGGCATGCTGAACGATCGCCTCCAGGCGATTGGCCGTGGCGACTTCGATCCAGTCACCGGTGAATTCCGTCAGCCTGAAGGGGGCGTCGCCGAACAGGGTGGACGCGGCGGTCCTGGTGGACCGGGCGGCCGCGGCGGTCCGGGTGGTCCGGGAGGTCCTGGCGGGCGCGGTCAGGGTGGACCTGGCGGACCGGTCGGTCCGGGCGGACGACTCGGCGGCCGCGGCGTGCAACAGCGGCTGTATCAGATCACCTCGAACTACGGCGTCAGCGGGTCGGCCTTCGACTCCGCGCCGTACCAACTGCGCAGCGACAATCCCGTCGAGACCAAGCCGTACACGCGGCAGAACTTCGGCATCACGATCGGCGGACCGGTGAAACTGCCCGGCTACGACGGCACCCGGCGGACGAACTTCCAGATCAACTACGCCGGCAATCGCGGCAGCAACCTCTTCGATCAGTACGCGACCGTGCCGACGCTCGCGGTGCGTAACGGCGATTTCTCGTCGCTGTCGACGAAGCTGATCGATCCCGCGACCGGCCTGCCGTTCCCGAACAACGTGATTCCGCGCTCGAGCATGAACAGCGCCGCGCTCGCGCTGCTGCCGTACATCCCCGAGCCGAACCTCTCCGGCAACGCGGAGAATTTTCATTTCTCGACGACCACGCAGTCGGTGTCC
>DASUGM010000224.1:0-16681 GCA_036274055.1 Vicinamibacterales bacterium
GTCGGCCGGTGTTTCACCGGCCGACCCCTGTCCCCATTCGCGGCGATTCTGTGGAAAACACCCCCGTCCCCATGTTAGTATTAGTGTCTTGACACTGGCTCCTAAAGTCAAGCAAATGAACAACTTAGCGAAGTCGAGCGTGAACAGGCCGGCCGCGGGTGTTTTCAATGGTCGTCGCTGAGCGCCTGCCATCGGGGCTGCGCCTCGTGACCGAGGCGATGCCGCACGTCCGTTCGGTGACGGTCGGCGTCTGGCTGACCCGAGGCTCCCGTCACGAGTCCGACGCCGAGAGCGGCGTCGCGCATTTCGTCGAGCACATGTTGTTCAAGGGCACGACCTCGCGCTCGGCCCAGCAAATCGCGCAGACCATCGACTCGATCGGCGGCCAACTCGACGCGTTCACCGCCAAGGAATACGCGAGCTACTACGTCAAGGTGCTCGACGAGCATCTGTCGCTGGCGATCGACCTGCTCAGCGACATGGTGATGCGCCCGGCGCTGGCGCCGGCCGACGTCACCAAGGAGCAGAGCGTCATTCTCGAAGAAATCAAGATGGTCGAGGACGCGCCAGACGATCTCGTCCACGAGGTGTTCGCGCAGCAGTTCTGGGCCCGCCACCCGTTGGGCCGGCCGATTCTCGGGACGCCCGAAACCGTGACGTCATTCGAGTCCGCGGGCCTGCGCCGGTATTTCGATCGTACCTACACCGCGTCGAATCTGCTGGTTGCTGCTGCCGGCAACTTCGAACATGCGGCCATCCGGGCGCTGGTCGACCGCGCCTTTGGCGCGCTGCCGCCTGGCGTCCCGGCCGAGGCCGGCGCGCCGCCAGCGGTCACGCCGGGCCTGGTCGTGCGCCAGAAGGACATCGAGCAGAGTCACATCTGCCTCGGCACGCCGGCGTATCCGCAAGCCCATATCGATCGTCACGCGATGTACGTGCTCAATACGATCCTCGGCGGTTCGATGAGCTCACGGCTGTTCCAGCACATCCGCGAAGAACGTGGTCTGGCCTATGCGGTCTTCAGCAACCTGACCACCTACTCCGATGCCGGCGCGATCACCGTCTACGCCGGCTGCGCCGCTGATCGCCTGAACGAAGTCGTCGACCTCACGCTCGCCGAACTGCGCAAGCTGCGCAGCACCGCGGTCCCCGAGGACGAGCTGCGCCGCGCCAAGGATCACCTCAAGGGCAGTCTGATGCTCAGCCTCGAGAGCACCTCGAGCCGGATGTCGCAACTGGCGCGGCAGATCATGTCGTTTGGCCAGACGTTCACGCTCGACGAAACGCTCGACAGCATCGAGCGCGTTTCCGCCGGCGACGTCCTGCGCGTCGCGCAGGATCTCTTTCGTGATGGCGCGCCGGTCGCCACGGTCGTCGGTCCGAAGCTCGAACAGCCGCTGACCGTCGAACAGTTGAAGGGCTAGCCGTTGATTCCACGCTATACACAGAAAGACATGGGCGCCATCTGGAGCGAAGAGCGCCGCTACGCCGCCTGGCTTGAAGTCGAACTGGCTGCCACCGACGCGCTGGCCGCGACCGGCGTGGTTCCCGCCGCCGACGCCAGGACGCTGCGTGAGCGAGCCGCCTTCGACATCGCCCGGATCGAAGAGATCGAGCAGACGACGCAGCATGACGTGATCGCGTTCACGACGGCGGTCGCCGAAAAAGCCGGCGAGTCGGCGCGCTGGCTGCACTTCGGGCTGACCTCCTCCGACGTGCTCGACACCGCGCTGGCGCTGCAGATGCGCGCCGCCTGCGATCTGATTCTGAAAGACGTCGACGCTCTGCTCGACGCGATTGCGGCGCGCGCCAACGAGCATCGCAAGACGCCGATGATCGGCCGGACCCATGGCGTGCACGCCGAGCCGATGACGTTCGGCCTGAAGCTCGCGCTCTGGCACGCGGAGATGCAGCGCAACCGTGTCCGTGTCGAGCGCGCACGGACGACGATTGCGGTCGGGAAGATCTCCGGCGCGGTCGGAACGTTCGCGCACCTCGATCCGTCGATCGAGGCCGACGTCTGCCGCCGTCTCGGGCTGGCGCCGGCGCCGGTGTCGTCGCAGGTGATCCAGCGCGATCGGCATGCTGAACTGCTGACCACGCTGGCGATTGTCGCCGCGTCGCTCGAGAAGTTCGCGCTGGAAATCCGCGGCCTGCAGAAGACCGAGATCGGCGAGGTCGAAGAGCCGTTCGGCAAGGGGCAGAAGGGCTCGTCGGCGATGCCCCACAAGCGCAATCCGATCGGCTGCGAGCAGATCGTCGGTCTGGCGCGGCTGATTCGCGGCAACGCGATGGCGGCGCTCGAAAACGTCGCGCTCTGGCACGAGCGCGACATCTCGCATTCCTCGGTCGAGCGCGTCATTTTGCCGGACAGCTTCATCGCCCTCGATCACATGCTGCGCCGCTTCACCCGGATCGTCGCCGGCATGGTCGTCTACCCGGACCGGATGCGCGAGAACCTCGGCCGGTCGCGCGGCGTGGTGTTCTCCGGCAGCGTGCTGCTCGAGCTGGCGCGCCGCGGCATCTCGCGGGAGCAGGCCTACGAGTGGACGCAACGCAACGCGATGCGCTCGTTCCACGAGAAGATCGAGTTCAAGACGCTGCTCGAGGCCGACCCCGACATCACCCGCGTGCTGCCGCGCGAGGTGCTCGACGACGCGTTCAACCTCGACGTGCAGCTGCAGCACGTCGACACGATTTTCAAACGAGTGTTCGGAGACCAGCCATGAAAGCGCGCGTGTTCGTGACGTTGAAGCCGTCGGTATTCGATCCGCAAGGCAACACGATTGCCGAGGCGCTGCACTCGCTCGGCTACGACGCGGTGGCCGACGTGCGCCAGGGCAAGTACTTCGAGCTCGACGTCCGTGCCGGCTCGCCGGCCGAAGCCGAGAAGGTCGTCAACGACGTCGCCAGCAAGGTGCTCGCGAATCCCGTGATCGAAAGCTTCCGCATCGAAGTCGCGCCCGAGGGAGGCTCGCGATGAAATGCGCGGTCGTCGTGTTTCCGGGATCGAACAGCGATCACGACGCGTATTACGCCTACAAGCACGTGCTCGGTCAGCCGGCCGAGCTCGTCTGGCACAAGGACACCTCGCTCAACGGCGCCGACATGGTGATCCTGCCGGGCGGGTTTTCGCACGGCGACTACCTGCGCACCGGCGCGATCGCGCGGTTCTCGCCGATCATGAAGGCGGTCGCCGAGGCGGCCGCGGCCGGCACCCCGGTGCTCGGCATCTGCAACGGCTTCCAGATTCTGCTCGAGTGCGGCCTGCTCCCCGGCGCGATGCTCCGCAATCGCGACGTCAAGTTTCACTGTGAGTACGTTGGCGTTCGCGTCGAGCATGCCGACACGCCGTTCACGACCCGGTGCACGCCCGGCCAGGTGCTGCGCCTGCCGATTGCCCACGGCGAGGGCAACTACTACGCGCCGGCGGAGATCATCGAGACGCTCGAGCGCGAGCGCCGCGTGATCTTCCGTTATGTCAACGAGGCCGGCCAGACGGCCGAGCGATCGAATCCCAACGGCTCGATCAACAACATCGCCGGCATCTGCAACGAGCTGCGCAACGTCTGCGGCTTGATGCCGCATCCCGAGCGCGCGGCCGAAGCCGCCACCGGCAGCGGCGACGGCCTCGTCGTCCTGGCGTCGGTCGTCGACGCGCTGGCGACACACGGAGTCGTTTCACGCGGAGGCGCCTCGCGCGAAGCCGCAGAGTCGGCAGAGGCCGCAGAGATCCGGAGGATTCGAGCGTGAACAGCGCGATTGACGACGCGGTTCTCGAACGGCACGGCGTCACCCGTGACGAGTACGCGCGGATTGTCGAGCTGATGGGCCGCGAGCCGAATCTCACCGAGCTTGGCCTGTTCTCGGTGATGTGGTCGGAGCACTGCAGCTATAAGAGCTCGCGCGTTCACCTCAAGACGCTGCCGACGACCGGCACGCGCGTGCTGCAGGGCCCCGGCGAGAACGCCGGCGCCGTCGACATCGGCGACGGCCTGGCGGCGGTGTTCAAGATCGAGTCGCACAATCACCCGTCGTTCATCGAGCCGTATCAGGGTGCCGCGACCGGCGTCGGCGGCATCATCCGCGACATCTTCACGATGGGCGCGCGGCCGATCGCGCTGCTCAACGCGCTGCGATTCGGCTCGATCGAAGAGGCGCGGACGCGGCGGATCATCCAGGGCGTGGTCAAAGGCATCGGCGGCTACGGCAACAGCATCGGCATTCCGACGGTCGGCGGCGAGGTGATGTTCGACGAGACCTACAGCGGCAATCCGCTGGTCAACGTCTTTTGCCTCGGCCTGGCGAAGCACGACGCGATCATCAAGGGCACCGCGAGCGGCGTCGGCAATCCCGTGTATTACGTCGGCGCCAAGACCGGCCGCGACGGCATTCATGGCGCGACGATGGCGTCGGCGGAGTTCGACGACAAGCTCGAAGAGAAGCGCCCGGCGGTGCAGGTCGGTGATCCGTTCATGGAGAAGCTGCTCCTCGAGGCGTGCCTCGAGGTGATGGCGACCGACGCCTGCGTCGGCGTGCAGGACATGGGCGCCGCGGGACTGACCTGCGCGACGTCCGAGACCGGGTCGCGCGGCGGCACCGGCGTCGAGATCGACGTCGCACTGGTGCCGCAACGCGAAGCCGGGATGACGCCGTACGAGATCATGCTCTCCGAATCGCAGGAGCGAATGCTGCTCATCGTCAAAAAGGGGCGCGAGCACGAAGTCGAGCGCATCTTCGAGAAGTGGGACCTGCACGCGGTCAAGGTCGGCGTCGTCACCGACGACAGCCGCCTGCGCGTCAAACACCACGGCGTCGTCGTGGCCGACGTCCCGAATCGCGCGCTGACCGACGAAGCGCCGGTTTACCGGCGGCCGTTTTCGCCGCCGGCTGGCCGCGACGAACTGCGGACGATTCCCGCGTCATTGGCGTCGACGGCGCTCAAGCCCAACGACACGCTGCTGACGCTGCTCGGTGCGGCGACGATCGCCAGCAAGCGCTGGATCTTCCAGCAATACGACTACACGGTGCAAACCAACACGATCATGCTGCCCGGCATGGGCGCGAGCGTGGTCCGTGTGAAGGGCACCGATCGCGCGCTGGCGATGTCGGTCGACGGCAACGGACGATTCGTGTTTCTCGATCCGCGCCAGGGCGCAAAGCTCGCGGTCGCCGAAGCGGCGCGCAACGTCGCCTGCGCCGGCGGCTTGCCGATCGGCGCGACCAACTGCCTCAACTTCGGCAACCCGCAGAAGCCCGAGATCATGTGGCAATTCGCCGAAGCCGTGGCCGGCATCGGCGAGGCCTGCCGCGCGCTCGACGTGCCGATCACCGGCGGCAACGTCAGCCTCTACAACGAGACCGACGGCAGCGCGGTGCTGCCAACGCCGGTCATTGGCGTCGTCGGCGTGCTCGAGCATGCCCGGCAGGTCCGCGGGCGCGCCTTTCCGCCGCGCGGGGCTGACGTCATTCTGCTCGGCGACAACTTCGGCGAACTCGGCGGCAGCGAATATCTGAAGACGATGCACGGGCTGGTGCGCGGCGTGCCGCCGGCGCTGGATCTCGCGCGCGAGCGGGCGTTGCAGGCCTTGCTCGTCGACCTGATTGGCCGCGATGCGATCGCCTCGGCGCACGATTGTTCGGAAGGCGGCTTTGCGGTGGCACTGGCGGAGTGTTGTTTCAACACCGGCGGCTACGGCGCCGTCGTGACCATCCCGGCGGCGGCCTCCGACGGCGGCGTCGATCTGAACAGCGCGACCTTGTTCGGCGAGTCGGCGAGCCGCGTGATCGTCGCGGCCGAGCCCGGCAAGACCGCCGCGGTGCTGGCGGCGGCGAAGGCGGCGGGCGTGCCGGCGGCCAGAATCGGCCAGACCGGGGGCGCGCGCATCCGCATCACGATCGGCGATCATGAGGCGATCGACGTCAGCGTCAGCGACGCCGAGGCGCGGTGGACGACGGCACTGGCGAACTGGCTGGAAGGTCGGGCTGCGTAATGGACAAGTTCAGGGAAGAGTGCGGGATCTTCGGCATCTACGGCCACACCGAGGCCGCGAACCTGACTTACCTCGGGCTCTACGCGCTTCAGCACCGCGGGCAGGAGAGCGTCGGCATTGCGACCTCGGACGGCGATCGCCTGCAGATCCATAAGGCGATGGGTTATGTCGCCGACGCCTTCGACGAGGCGACGTTCGCGCGGCTGGGCGGCACCAGCGCGGTCGGGCACGTGCGGTATTCGACGGCCGGTGAGAGCGGGCTGAAGAACGCGCAGCCGATTCTGATCGACTGCGCGCACGGCGAAATCGCCATCTGTCACAACGGCAATCTCGTCAACGCGCAGGAACTGCGCGACATGCTGGTCAGCACCGGATCGATCTTTCAGACCACCAGCGATACCGAAACGCTGCTGCATCTCTACGCGCGGTCAAAGGCGGCGACGCCCGAACAGGCGCTGATTGAGGCGGTGTCGCAGGCGCAGGGCGCGTTTTCGCTGGTGCTGTTGACCAAGGACCGCCTGATCGCCGTCCGCGATCCGCACGGCTTCCGGCCGCTGACGCTCGGCAAACTCGGCGACGCCTGGGTCGTCGCGTCCGAGACCTGCGCCCTGGACTTGATCGACGCGGAATGGATCCGCGACATCGCGCCGGGCGAAGTGTTCATCGCCGGTCCCGAAGGCACGAAGTCGGTGCATCCGTTCGCGCCCGCGAAAACGGCGCACTGCATTTTCGAGCACGTCTACTTCGCGCGGCCGGACTCCTACGTCTTCGGCGAGAGCGTCAACGAGGTCCGGACCGAGTTCGGCCGCCGGCTCGCCGCCGAACAGCCGACCGTTGCCGATGTCGTCGTGCCGATTCCGGACTCCGGCGTGTGCGCAGCCACCGGATATTCCGAAGCATCGGGCATCCCGCTGCAGATGGGATTGATCCGCAATCACTACGTCGGACGGACGTTCATCGAGCCGCATCAGTCGATCCGGCATTTCGGCGTGCGCGTCAAACTGAACCCGGTGAAGAGCATCCTGCAGGGCCGCAAGGTCGTCCTCGTCGACGACTCGATCGTGCGCGGCACGACCAGCCGCAAGATCGTCAAAATGGTGCGCTCGGCCGGCGCCAGCGAAGTGCACATGCGGATCAGCTGCCCGCCGACGATCTCGCCGTGTTTCTACGGCGTCGACACGCCGCGGCGGGCGGAGCTGATCGGCGCGACGCACACGATCGAGGAGATCCGCAAATACATCGGCGCCGATTCGCTCGGCTATCTCAGTCTCGACGGCCTGCTCGGCGCGGTCGGGCCGACGCGCAAGTCGTACTGCACGTCGTGCTACACCGGCGAGTATCCGGTCGCGTTTCCGCGCAACGAAGCCGCGTATCTTCAGTTGGCGCTCAAGCTCACGGAATGATGCGGATGCTTGCCGTGGCGCTGTCGGCTGCGGCGGTGCTGACCGTCGCCGGCGGAGGCGGGCTTGCGGCACAGCAGGCGCCGCCGGCGGCAGCAACCGCAACCCCGGTGACATCGGCCGAGATCACCGCGGCAATTGGCCAGCTCGGATCGTTCGACTTCGCCGTGCGCACGCAGGCGGCGCGGACGATCCGCCGCGCTCCGGCCGCGACGGCGTCACCGCTGCTCGCCGACGCGGTCAGGGCTCACAAGGACTCCTACGTTCGCTTCCGTTCCCTGGTCCTGCTGACGGCACTCGACGAGAAGCGCGCCGCTGAAACGATCAACGCAGTGATTGGCGATCGCGATGATCGGCTGCGCACCGTGTCCTATCAGTGGTACGAGCATCATCCGGATCCGTCGATCGTGCCGGCGTTGGTGTCGGCACTGCCCGGCGAGCAGTCCGAGTTCGTCCGACCGGCGCTGACGCGGGCGCTCGCCGCGCACGGCGCCGTCGCGCAGGCGCAGACGGCGCTACGTCCGCTCGTGATGCGCGGCCCGAATCTGTTTCGCGGCGCGGCGATCACCGCGTTGGGCGACTACAAAGGCACCTACGCTCTCGCGGACATTGTCGAGGTAGCCAGGTTGGACGGGCCGCTGCAGGAAGACGCGATCATGGCGATCGGCCGGCTCGGCGATCCGTCGTCGCGGAATATTCTGGCGTCGCTGCAGAAAACGGCCCCGCCAGAGGCGCTGCCGGCGATCTCCGGCGCGCTGTGCCTGCTCGGCATCGACGTCGCATCGCACGAGGCCTATCTCAAGAAGACGCTGGCGTTCGCGCTGACCACCGACGGCTTTCAGCCGCTGCTGCGAGGCGTCGTCCACGCGCTTGGCGCCAACGCGGCGCGCGGCAACGCCGCGCAGCTCGAGATGTTGATCGACGCCGGCGTGACCGCAAAGGATCCGGGACGGGATTCGGTCGCGCTTGGCGTCGGCATCGCCGCCTTGCGCAATCCGGAACTGTTCCTGAAAGCGATTGAGACCCGCGCCAATCGGGAGCCGGCGATCAAACTGGTGCGCGATGCGTTCGATCTGCTCGGCGAAGATTTTGAAGAAGAACGGTTCTACGTCACCATACGCCGGGCGTTCTGGGCCGCACCCGAAGCCTCGGCGCGGAGGCAGGCGGCGCAGGCGCTGATCGATATCCTGGAGTTCTGAGTGAGCACGATTGACTACCGCCAGTCCGGCGTCGACATCGATGCCGGCAACGAAGCCGTCCGCCGCATCAAGGCGCTCGCGCGCGCGACCTACACGCCAGGAGTCGTCTCCGGCGTCGGCTCGTTCGGCGGCCTGTTCGCGCTCGACGGCGCGACGGCCGATCCTGTGCTCGTCGCCAGCGCCGACGGCGTCGGCACCAAGCTCAAGGTCGCGTTCATGGCCGGCGTCCACGACACGATCGGCGTCGACCTCGTCAATCACTGCGTCAACGACATCCTCGTTCAGGGGGCGCGGCCGCTGTTCTTCCTCGACTATCTCGCTACCGGACGGCTGTCGCCGGATGTCGCCGAGCAGATCGTGCGTGGGATGGCGCGCGCCTGCGAGGAAAACGGTTGCGCGCTGCTCGGCGGCGAGACGGCGGAGATGCCGGGCTTCTATAAGGACGGCGAGTACGACGTCGCCGGGTTCATCGTTGGACTGGTATCGCGCGCGAAGATCGTCAACGGCAGCGGCGTCGTCGCCGGCGACCGTTTGATCGCGCTGCCGTCGTCCGGTCTCCACACCAACGGCTATTCGCTGGCGCGGCGGATCGTGTTCGAGACGCTCGGGTTAGGAGTCGACAGCTACGTCGACGAGTTGGGCGAGACCGTGGGCGCGGCGCTGCTGCGGCCGCATCGGTCCTATCTGAAGTTGATTGCGCCGCTCCTCGACGCCGGCATCATCAAGGGCATGGCCCACATCACCGGCGGCGGCATCACGGAGAATCTGCCGCGCACGCTGCCGGAAGGCCGGTCGTTCACGCTCGATCGCGCGAGCTGGACGGTGCCGCCGCTGTTCACCTGGCTGCAGCGCGCTGGCGGCATCGACGATGCGGAGATGCTGCGCGCGTTCAACATGGGCGTCGGCCTGATTCTCGTTTGCGACTCACGCGGCGCGGATACGGCGCTTTCGTCCCTTCACGCTGCCGGCGAGCCGGCCTGGCACCTGGGCGCTGTCGTCTAGCGGATCCGGATCGGGGACGGGGGTGTTTTCCACAGTTTCGACGGATTTGGGGACAGGGGTCCGCATCGCCACCTGTTCCCGGACCGTGAGCGGCGCGTTGACATGCTCCGTCCAGGCCTGAGACGCCAGGAACGGCGTTGTCACCAACGGCAGCGACGGCTCAGTCCGCAGACGTTCGGCCAGGCTGCACCAGGGCCAGTCTTGAGCGCGCCTGACCAGGTTGGCCCGAAGCGCATTGCGCTCGACGTAGCGGCAGACGCGCATCAAGTCGCCGGTGGTCTCGACGGGCTCCGAGCGAAAGCGACCCTGATAGATCGGGCCCTGACCGATCGTCTTGCGCCGGTGATTGAGGCGGACGGCGTGGGTAGTTGTTACCCAATGCAATAGGCTCGACAGCGTTCGGGTCTCGGTTGGACCCACGACCAGATGCCAATGATTGGCCATGATGCAGAACGAGATCAGCCGAACTGGATGGCGCCTCAACCCTTCGGCGAGCACATCGATGAAGCCGCGATAGTCTTGCGGCCGCAGAAAGATCTTTTGCTTTCGCGCCGCGCGGTTGACGACGTGAAAAAATGCGGTCGCGATCGCCTTGCGTGGTCGTCTGGCCATGATGGGCCTCCTGGCTTAGCAAGGCGCGTGCCTGTGCAACTCGTGATCGCGTCGTCGGACCCCTGTCCCCAAAACGGCTGAAACTGTGGAAAACACCCCCGTCCCCAATGTTGCCGTGCTGATCTCAGGCCGCGGATCGAATCTGCGGGCGCTGATCGCGAGCAAGGTACGTCCGGCGATCCGGGTGGTGATTTCGAATCGTGCCGAGGCGGCGGGGCTGGCGGCGGCACGCGACGCCGGGATTGAGACGCTGGTCATTTCACATCGTGATTTCGCGCGGCGCGAGGCCTACGATCACGCGCTGGTCGAGGCGTTGCGAGCGCGAGGGGTCGCGCTGGTGTGCCTCGCCGGTTTCATGCGTCTGCTCGGGCCGACGTTCTGTAAGGCGTTTCCGAACGCGATCCTCAACATCCACCCGTCGCTGCTGCCGGCGTTTCCTGGCGTCGACGCGCAGGCGCAAGCGCACGCGCACGGCGTGAAGCTGAGCGGCGCCACCGTCCACCTGGTCACGCCCGAACTCGATGCCGGCCCGATCGTCGCGCAGCGCGCCGTGCCGGTGCTCGACGACGATACCGCCGACACGCTGGCGGCGCGGATTCTCGAAGTCGAGCATCAGATCTATCCCGAGGCGGTCGCCCGCGTGCTCGCCGGCAGCTGGCGCCTCGACGGCCGTCGGGTCGTCTTCGAGTAGGCGTTTCTTAATCGCCGCGCAGGGCGATCGTCGGCGAGACGCGCGTCGCGCGAGCGACCGGCACCGCGTGCGCGATCGCGCTGGTCACGAACAGCGTCACCAGCCCGAGCGCCACCGCCCCGGCGTCGAGCGCCGTGGTCTCGTAGAGTTGGTCATGCAGCAGGCGCGTCAGCGGCAGCGAGCAGAGCAAGCCGAGCGCGCCGCCGGCCACCGTCAGCAACGCGCCTCGCGCGATCACGAGGCGCCGAATCCGGCCTTTCTGCGCGCCAAGCGCGAGGCGGATCCCGAACTCGCGGGTCCGCCGCGACACCGCGTACGCGACCAGGCCGTACAGACCGGCAGCAGTCATCAACACCGCGACGACCGCAAAGACGCCGAGCAACACCGCCGTGAAACGCCGCGTCGCCGCCGAGTCCGCAACGAGCATCGCCATCGACTTGACGTCGTAGACTGGGACGTCGGGTCCGAGCGCCTGCACGGCCTGGCGGATCGCCGGCAAGACGTCGTCAAACCGTGCGGTCTTCAGCGTCAGCACCATGTACGAGTCGGTCATCTGCTCCTGCGGCAGGTACATCTGCGGATCAGGCGGCTGATCGAGCTGGTAATGCCGGACGTCTCCGGTGATGCCGACGACGGTGACGACGCGCCTGCGGCTCGGGCTGCCGAACAGCACGCGTTTGCCGATCGGATCCTGGTCGGGCCAGAATTTTTTTGCCGCGGTTTCGTTGATCACCATCACGAGCGGCGACTTCTCACGGTCGTCTTCGGTAATGAAGCGCCCGCGGCGGAGCGGAATGCCCATCACCTTCAGATAGTCCGGGGTCACCGAATAGCGCTGGAAATCAACGGAGTCCTCGGCGCGATCGGTCTGCCGTTCTTCCAGATAACCGCCGCGCGTGTCGTAGTTGCCGCCGAGAGGCACCTGGCCGGTGATCGCGACGCCGGTGACGCCCGGCAGCGCGCGAACGCGCGCGATGAGGTCGCGCTGAAAGACGCGCACTGGCTCGTCTTCGGCCCAGCGCGGTCCGACGCCGGAGAGCCCGATCGTATAGACGTTCTCGGGATCGAACCCGGTGTTGACCGCGAGCAGGCGGTCGACGCTGCGCACCATCGCCCCGGCGCCCATCGCCAGCATCAGCGCGATCGCGACGTCGGCGACGATCAGCCCTTCGCGGGCACGGACTCGGACGCGGCCGTCGGTGGTGCGGCCCGGTGTCGCTGCCGCCCGGCCGACCGGACGCAACGCGCCGGACAACACCGGCAATACCGCGATGATCAGCGCCGCCAGGGCCACGGCCGCCAGCGTGAACAGCATGACGCCGTCGTTGACGCCGATGTGCTCCGCGCGCGGAATCGACGTCGGCGCGTGCGTCACCAGCCAGGCCGTCAACCCCTCGCCAATCGCCAACCCGACGGCTCCAGCCGATGCCGCGACGAGCAGCGCTTCGATGGCGCGCTGGCGGATCAACTGCATGCCGCTGGCGCCGAGGGCCGAGCGCAGCGCCCGCTCGTGCGCCTGATCCGCGGCGCGCGCGACCATCAGGCTCGCGGCATTGGCGGCGGCGATCGTCAGCACGAGCAGGACCGCGATGAACAGCACGTAAAGCGATTGCGCCAGCGGCCGCGCGAGGACCGATGAGATCTTCTCGACACCGGCGGTTGCCTTGTCGTAGTCGGCGGGGAACTGCCGTTTGTAGCCGGCGATCAGACCGCTGAGCTCCACAGTGGCCGCCGCCTCGCTGACGCCCGGTTTGATCGACGCGACCGCTCGCAGATGACGGCAGCTGCGGCAGGTGGAATCGCCGCCGCGCTGGTAGCCGAGCGGTGACCAGATCTCGCTGGGGGCGTAAAACGCGGCGCCGACCACGTCCTCGAACGATGGCGGCAGCACGCCAATGACGCGATACTCGGTCTCGTTCAGCTTGATGACGCGATTGACGATCGACATGTCGGCGGCAAACTCGCGCCGCCACAAGGCGTCCGACAGGATGGCGACGCGTCGCGTTTCCGGCGTGTCGTCGGCCGCACCGAAATCGCGGCCGAGCGCCGGCCTGACGCCGAGCATCGAGAAATAGCCCGACGTCACCCGCATGCCGGCCAGGCGTGTCGTCGCCGGCGACGTCAGCGTCGGTGACCAGCCGCGGATTGCCGCAAACCCGTCGAAGCTCGACGCCTGGTCGCGAAGATCAAGGTAGGTCTCGAAGCCGATGTTGCTGACCGGGGCGGCGAGGTCCCGTTCGCCGACGGCGACGAGCCGATCGGGTCGCGGAATCGGCAGCGGCCGCAGCAACACGGCGTGGACTACGGCGAACACCGCGGTCGCGAGGCCGATCGCGAGTCCCAACGGCACAATCGCGCCCAGCGAGAAGCCCGGCGAGCGCCGGAGTGCGCGGAACGTTTGTCGAGTTTCGGTCCACAGCGTCTCGATCATCGCTCGTCTCCCAACTGGTTGATCCGAATGTGCCGCTGGCGCGCGCCAACGCCAGGCGAGCGCGACCAGCGTCTGGCGCCAGAACCACGCGCGCATCCACAGCGGCGATCGCCCGCGCGCGATCCGGCGCTGGAATTCTTCGGTGAGATCGCCGCCGATGGCCTCCGCCGCGTCGGCGTCCAGCCAGCTATCGAGGAGCCAGCGGGCGAGGCGGGGCGGCCTCATGGTTCACCCAGCTTCGGCGCGGCGCCGCGGGCCATCGCCCGCATCGCCCGCCACGATCGCGCCAGCGCTTCGCGTCCGGCGGGCTTGACCCGGTAGAAGCGCTTGCGTTTGCCGCCGCGCTCCGCGGTCGGCTCACCCCAATGCGAGCTGACCAGGCCGCGTGCTTCGAGACGCTCGAGCGTCGTGTAGACCGATCCTGCCGACGCGCGACGACCGGTCCGGTCCTCGATGACGTCGCGGATCGTCAGCCCGTACGCCTCATCCTGCTGCAGAACGGCGAACAGGACGAGCTGCTCGAATTCACCCAGCCAATCGGCCATCGCTGATAATACTCACAAAGTCGGAATAATAGACGGCCCGAAGCCCGAAAAGGTTGTCAGGTATTCTTTGGCGGTGACTCTCGACGAGCAGTTGGCCTATCTGACGAAAGGCTGCGTGGACGTCGTCCGCGCCGGAGAACTGAAGGCGAAACTCGAGCGGGCGGAGAAGACCGGGCGCCGGCTCGTCGTCAAAGTCGGCTTCGATCCGACGGCGCCGGATCTGCACCTCGGCCACACCGTCCTGTTGCGCAAGATGAAGCACTTTCAGGACCTCGGCCATCGCGTCATTTTCCTGATCGGCGACTTCACCGGTTTGATCGGCGATCCGACCGGGCGCTCGAAGACGCGGCCGCCGCTGACGCCCGAAGAGATTGCGCAGAACGCCGAGACCTACAAGAGTCAGGTCTTCAAGATCCTCGATCCGCAGAAGACGGTCGTCGACTTCAATGCGCGCTGGCTGCAGCCCCTTGGCGCCGAGGGCCTGATCCGCCTCGCCGCGCGCTACAACGTCGCGCAGATGCTCGAGCGCCGCGACTTCAAACAACGCTACGAGGCCGGCAAGCCGATTGCCGTCCACGAGTTTCTCTACCCGCTCGCGCAGGCCTATGACTCGGTGTTCCTCGAGGCCGATGTCGAGCTCGGCGGCACCGATCAGCTGTTCAATCTCAACGTCGGCCGCGACATCATGCCAGGGTACGGCCTCGAGGCGCAGGTCGTCATGACGACGCCGCTGCTCGAGGGGCTGGACGGCGTCGAGAAGATGTCGAAGAGTCTCGGCAACTACATCGGCGTCACCGAGTCGGCGACGGAGATGTACGGCAAGGTGATGTCGATCAACGACACGCTGATGTGGCGCTACTACCTGCTGCTCACGGACGTGTCGGAGACGGACATCGATGGGCTGAAGCAGCAGGTTGCGACCGGAGCCACCCATCCGAAGCAGGCGAAATCGACGCTGGCGCGCCGGATCACCGCGGACTTTCACGGCGAGCAGGAGGCGGCGCGCGCGGCCGAGGCCTTTGATGCCCGGTTCTCCCGAGGTGAGCTCGCGCCCGACGCGCTCGAGGAAATCCGCATCACGGTGAGCGACGGATCGATTGGCCTGGCGAAGCTGGTTGCCGAGGCCGGCCTGGCGGGGTCGTCGAGCGAAGCGACGCGCAAGATCCAGCAGGGCGGCGTCAAGGTCGATCGGGAACGCGTGACTGATATAAAGACGCGAATCCTGGCGTCGCAGGGCACGATTACGCTCGAAGTCGGGCGGCGGGCCGTGCGGATCGTGCTCAGCTAGTCCTGCGGTTGTGAACATGCGGATTTGCTGGCATTTCAAGCGTTCCTGGCCCCTGGCACTGCCTCAAAACGGTGCAGAATTTGACACGGCCGGGAGCGAGTTATATTCTTGGAAGTCCTGAGCGAGTCCCGCCGGTCGACAAGGCAAGTCGATGTCGCCTCCGGCCCCGCGCAGCAAGTCCCCGGTCGACCAGAGCCTGAACGGTCCTGAAGTCGGGAAGATCCTCGGTGGCGGATGCGTCGTCTCTTCACGGGTCTTGGTGAAGCGCGGCGTGAAAAATCGTGCAACCGGGCGGTTTTTGGGGTTGACAGCGATGTAAGCGCTGTTGTAAATTTGAAAGGTTGCGCTTTGAAAGTCAGGGAGCGCAATGCACGGCTCGGTTCTTTGAAAACTAGATAGAACGTGCAAGCACAGCCCGTCGAGTATCAGCGGGTGGGCGGCGCCTTCGGGCGCACAGACCCATCCATACTTGAACGGCCCACCACGGCTCGAGCGTAAGCGCGAGCGGCGGTGGGATGAATCCGAGAGCCATTTTCAACAGGCTGATCGGGTTGAACGAGTTGCGCTCTGCTCGAGGCCGTGAGGCCGGGAGTGGAGACAGCGAATTTAACTTGAGAGTTTGATCCTGGCTCAGAATCAACGCTGGCGGCGTGCCTAACACATGCAAGTCGAACGCGAAAGTCCCGCAAGGGATAAGTAGAGTGGCAAACGGGTGAGTAACACGTGGGTGACCTACCTTCGAGTGGGGGATAACCTTCCGAAAGGAGGGCTAATACCGCATGACATCCCATGTTTGGATACATGGACATCAAAGCCGGGGATCGCAAGACCTGGCGCTTGAAGAGGGACCTGCGCCCGATTAGCTAGTTGGTGGGGTAACGGCCCACCAAGGCTTCGATCGGTATCCGGCCTGAGAGGGCGGACGGACACACTGGAACTGAGACACGGTCCAGACTCCTACGGGAGGCAGCAGTGGGGAATTGTTCGCAATGGGCGCAAGCCTGACGACGCAACGCCGCGTGGAGGATGAAGACTTTCGGGTCGTAAACTCCTTTCGACCGAGATGAAAAGCCGGCGATCTAACAGGTCGCCGGTCTGACAGTATCGAGAGAAGAAGCCCCGGCTAACTCCGTGCCAGCAGCCGCGGTAATACGGGGGGGGCAAGCGTTGTTCGGAATTACTGGGCGTAAAGGGTCTGTAGGTGGCTTGCTAAGTCAGACGTGAAATCCCTCAGCTTAACTGGGGAACTGCGTCTGAGACTGGCGAGCTTGAGGGCAGGAGAGGAACGCGGAATTCCAGGTGTAGCGGTGAAATGCGTAGATATCTGGAGGAACACCGGTGGCGAAGGCGGCGTTCTGGACTGCATCTGACACTGAAAGACGAAAGCCAGGGGAGCAAACGGGATTAGATACCCCGGTAGTCCTGGCCCTAAACGATGAATGCTTGGTGTGGCGGGTATCGATCCCTGCCGTGCCGTAGTTAACGCGATAAGCATTCCGCCTGGGGAGTACGGTCGCAAG
>DASUGM010000225.1:0-8536 GCA_036274055.1 Vicinamibacterales bacterium
CTTTTTACGTTTTACGTAAAAAGCGACCCGGTCCCTTTTTCCTTCTTTCTTAGCCGTCCAGCGCCTGCGCCAGATCGTCCTTCAAATCCTCGATGTCCTCGATGCCCGCCGAAATGCGGATCAGGTTATCCGACAGCCCAATCGCCAACCGCCGCTCCGGCGGCACCGACGCGTGGGTCATCGACGCCGGATGACAGACCAGCGTTTCGACGCCGCCCAGGCTCTCGGCCAGTGACATCAGCCGGAAGCGGTTGAGCGTACTTCGCGTCGCCTCGAAGGACTCCATTTCGAACGAGAGCATGCCGCCCCAGCCGTTCGGCATCTGCCGCTTCGCCAGTTCATGCTGCGGATGTTCCGGCAGGCCCGGGTAGATGACTTTCTTGACCTTCTTGTGCTGCTGGAGGTACTGCGCCAGCGCCAGGCCATTGGCCGAATGCTGCGCCATCCGCAGCGGCATCGTCTTGGTGCCGCGCAGCACCAGCCACGAGTCGAACGGACTGAGGATCGCGCCGGCGGAGTTCTGGATGAACTTCAGCCACTGGAGATCGTCGTCGCGGACGCCGATGACGACGCCGCCGATCGAGTCGCTGTGGCCGTTCAAGTACTTCGTCGTGCTGTGGACGACGAGATCGGCGCCGAGCAGGATTGGCCGCTGCAGGCACGGACTGGCGAAGGTGTTGTCGACGGCGACCAGGACACCGCGCGCGTGCGCCATGGCGACGACGGCGGCAATGTCGGTGAGGCGGAGGACCGGATTGGTCGGCGTCTCGAGGAAAACCAGCCTGGTCTTCGGCGTGAACGCCGCTTCCGTGGCCTTCAAGTCCGAAGTGTCGACGAAGCTGAACGCGATGTTGTAGCGCTTCATCACCTTGTCGAACAGCCGGAACGTCCCGCCGTAGGTGTTGTCGGTGACGATGACGTGGTCGCCGGCCTCGAGCCGGGCGGCGATCGCGTTGATCGCCGACATCCCGGACGCGAACGCAAACGCGCCACGGCCGCCCTCGATCGCCGCGAGATTGGCCTCGAGCGTCGCCCGCGTCGGATTCTGCGTGCGCGCGTACTCGAAACCCTTGTGCTCACCGAGGGCGTCCTGGACGTAGGTCGAGGTCTGGAAGATCGGTGTGATGATCGCGCCGGTCGACGGGTCGGGCTCCTGGCCGGCGTGGATGCAGACGGTGGAAAAACGGGCGTGTGCGGAGAGTTTCATAGTCGGGCGAGCACGACGATAGTCTGTTATCATCCCGTTTGCAATTTCGCGGATGTCCGCACCCCCGCCTCGTACCGACGCGCATCTCTTTCGCACATTTCCGGGCCGGCTGTTCCTCGTTTCGTCGGCGCTGCTGATCCTGCTGTACGCGCTGCTGCGGGTCATCGAGCTCAACGATCTGCTCTTCGCGCTGCGCAGGGTCCTGCGCCTGTCGTTCCTGATCTCGGGGGCCTGGCTGGCCGTGACCGCGGTGGCGCGCTCGCGCCGGACGTTTCTGTGGCGGGTACGGCGGCGACTGATCGTCACGTATCTCCTGCTCGGCGCGGTGCCGGTCCTGCTCGTCGGGCTGTTCGTGCTGGTCGGCGGGGTGCTCATGTACATGAACGTCGCCGCCTACGTCTTCAACGAGGGATACCAGGGCCTCGTCGACGACATGCAGCAGATGGCGGAGACGTCGGCCGGCGAGGTCGGGCGCAATCCGGCGGTGACGCAGGCTGCGATCGAGCGCAAGATTCTCAATCTGGCGGCGCAATATCCGCAGATGTCGATGGCGGTGGTGCCGGTGTCGCTTCCGGCTGCGGCGCCCGACCCCACGGTGCAAGCGGCGCCCGACGACAAGACCGACGGCCGGACCGACGGGAAGCCGAAGCGGGAGCCGGTCGAGCCCATCGTGCGCGCGGGCCCCTGGCGGCATGAGCCGCCGCCGACGATCCTCCCGGAGTGGGTCCTTCTGCGTGCCGGATTCAAGGGCACGCTCGTGCAGACGAAGGGCAGCACGACGGACGATCAGCACCTGCTGATTCGCGCGATCGTGCTGACGCCCGATCGAACACGCGTGGTCGTCGCGGATCTGCCGATCGACACCGACATCGTCGCCCGGCTCCACGAACGAACCGACGTGCGGATGGGCGGGATCTCCCTGCCGCTCGGACAGTCGAATGACGAACCTAACCCCTGTGGTCCTTCACTGTCGTCGTCGGGCGCCGCCACGGGAGGGTCGCGCCGCACCACGATGTTCATGGATTGCATCGACTGGACGACGGGGACGCCCGGACGCGTGCAATTGACACTGGACGCGCCGTTGAGCCGTTTGTACGGCCGGATCACCGCGCCGCAGAAGAAGCAGATCAACCAGATGCTGCCGCTCGGCGATCGCGATCCGTTCGTGGTCGTCCTCTACGTCATCGGCGGGCTGCTCCTGATCGTGCAGGGCGGCGCGCTGGCGGCGGGCGGCTTGCTCGCGCGCACGATCACGTCGGCGATCCATGAGCTGTTCGCGGGCACCGAGCGCGTCCGCGAAGGCGACTTCGCGCATCCCATCAAGATCGAATCGAAGGATCAGCTCGGCGATCTGGCGGGCTCGTTCAACCGGATGAGCGCCAGCATCGAGCACCTGCTGCACGTGCAGCGCGAAAAGCAGCGGCTCGACGACGAGCTGCGCATCGCCCGCGAGATTCAGAAGTCGCTCCTGCCGTCGCAGCCGCCGGTGCTCGACGGCCTCAGCATCGCCGACTTGTGCGAGCCGGCGCGCGAGGTCGGCGGCGACTACTACGACTTCTTCGAGATCGGACCACGGCAGCTCGGCGTGCTGATCGCCGACGTGTCCGGCAAAGGCACGTCAGCGGCGCTGTACATGGCCGAGCTGAAGGGACTGATGCTCGCGCTCAGCCACACCGAGCGGTCGCCGAAACGGCTGCTGTGCAACGTCAACCGGCTGCTGGCCGAGCACCTCGACAACCGCAGTTTCATCACGATGACCTACGCGGTCTTCGACCTCGACGCCGGGACGCTGACTTGCGCACGTGCCGGCCACACGCCAGTGATCATCGTCTCGAGCGGCGGCGCCGACGTCGTCGTGCCCAACGGGATGGTCCTGGGCTTGCGCCTTCCCGGCGCCAGCGAGCGCTTCGAGCAGATGCTGGAGGAGTATTCTCAACCCATCGCCGCGGGCGACGTCGTCGTCTTGTATACCGATGGCATCACCGAAGCGATGGACACGGCGGGTGAGCTGTTTGGCGACGCCGCGCTGGCCCGGGTGCTCGAGAGCCAGAGAGATCTCGATGCCGCCGGCATCCGCGAGCGCGTGCTGCGTGAAGTGAAGGCGTTCGTCGGCGAGGCGGAACCGCATGACGACATGACGATGGTAGTACTCAAACTGACCGAGCCGGGCATGCGAGTGACGCCATGAGGGATCGCGACCGATCGATCCCGCCGGGCCAGCCGGTCGAGGTCTTCAGAACGCATTCGTCGATCGAGGCCGAAGTCGTGCGCGGGCTGCTCGACGCGCACGACATCGAGACGGTCGTGGTTTCCGGGGTCTCGCCGTCGACGTCGCTGATTCCGTTCAACCAGACGGCGTTCCGGATCAGCGTGCCGAGCGGCGCGGCGGGACGGGCCCGCGAGCTGATCGCCAGCCACCTCGACGAAGCCGCGGCGGCCGAGGTCCGCCGCCTGAGCGCCAGCCTCGGGCCGCTCGAGAAAAAGATCAACTACGAGTTCAACGACATCGGCCTGCTCGAGCACGCGCTGACGCACCGGTCGCGCGCGCATGAGGATGCCTCGGGCGGCGTGATGGACAACGAGTCGCTCGAGTTTCTCGGCGACGCGGTGCTCGGCTTCGTCATGGCCGACATGCTGTTCACGCGATTCCCGACCCACAGCGAAGGCTACAAGTCGAAGGTCAAGGCCGGCATCGTCTCGGCCGCGTCGCTGACGCGGCTCGCCGAAGAGATCGATCTTGGCCGCTACATGCTGCTCGGCCGCGGCGAGGAGAAGACCGGCGGCCGCCACAAGCACGCCATCCTGGCCGACGGCTTCGAAGCGTTGATTGCCGCGGTCTATCTCGATGGCGGCATCGAAGCCGCGCAGGCTTTCATCGTTTCGCGTTTCGGGCCGCTCATCATCGCCGCCGGCGATCGCGCCGCGGAAGCCACGTTCACCGAGGACTGGAAGTCCGCGCTGCAGGAATGGCTGCAGGCCAACGGACGCGGCCTGCCGCACTACCGCCTCGCCGCGGCGGAAGGTCCCGATCACCGCAAGCGCTTCGACGTCGAAGTCGTGGTCGGCGGCCAGCCGGAAGGCCGCGCCGTCGGACGCTCGAAGAAAGAAGCAGAGCAGCAGGCGGCGCGGGAAGCGCTGACGAAGCTGCAACTGGCAAAAACCGACAGCAACGTGAAGGAGCATTAAGGAATCTTGAGGAGCGTGAAGGAGAACCACGCTTTTCAAACCGGAAGCTCCTGCGTGTTCCTCCAGATTCTTCACGCACCTTCACGGTGCTGTCGGTCTTTCAGTCGATCTCGATAATCCCCGACGCGCGCCCGACTTCGGCGGCTTCTTCGATTGGCCGGGCGGCGGCGATTGGCGCGGGAAGCGCTGACGAAGCTGCAACTGGCAAAAACCGACAGCAACGTGAAGGAGAACCACGCTTTTCAAACCGGAAGCTCCTGCGTGTTCCTCCAGATTCCTTCACGCACCTTCACGGTGCTGTCGGTCTTTCAGTCGATCTCGATAATCCCCGACGCGCGCCCGACTTCGGCGGCTTCTTCGATTGGCCGGGCGGCGGCAACGGGCGCCGGCGGCGCCGGGCGCGGCGCTGAGGCGATCCGCGCCGCCGCGTAGGCGCCGACTTCCCGGACGACGTCGTCGTCGGTCGGCGGGACCGGGCGCGCGTAGAGACGCACGAACAGCCGCAACAGCGCGTCGTCGAAGGTGTAGCGCTTGCCCTGCGCGCTGATCAGGTCGACGTCTTCGAGCCAGGACAGGTAATCCTTTGTCGAGCCCGGCGTGCGACGCAGCCGCTGCGCGATCTCGGTGAGATTGAGTGGTTCCTGCTCGGCGAGGATGCCAAGGATCGCTTTGAGCGCGCCGTAGCCGCGGGCGCGATGCAGCCGGAACTCGTAACTCTCGCGGCAGCGCGCGGTGAGCCGGCCGTCGGGCGCGAACAGGGCGGCGAGCGCGGCCACGGGATCGGCCGACGGCCCCTGAGAGGCGATCGTGCCGAGCAGAAGATGGACCGCGCCGGCGCGCCCGCCCGCCAGTGTCGCCACCGACGGCGCGACGTCGGCAGTCCACGGGCGCCGCTCGGCTTCCACCGGGCCGGCCATCGCGAGCACTTCGGCGCCGGTCATCGGCGGCACATGCACGACTTCGAATCGCGCGGGCGCATCGCGCAGCAGGCGATGAACGCGGGCGGTGAATCGCGACGCGAGCACGAACTGCGCCGGGCTCTCCGCCCATCGCGCGATGACGTCGCGCTGCGCGTGACGCAATCCCGGAAAGCTTTCGAAGGTGCGCACGTCGAGGAACTCGTCGAGCAGGAACGTCGCCGGCTTGCCGTCGGCGGACCGGGCGCCGTCGAAGAAGGCGAGCAGCGCGTCGAACGCCGCGCGCGCCGTCGTCGGCGCGGTCTGGCCGGCAAAGGCCCGTCCGGCGCGGGTCCCGCCCGTGATCGACGCGAGGCAGCGTTCGGGCGTCGTCGCGGCGGCGGCGACGTCGACGTACTGCGCGCGATCGGCGCCGAGGCCGCGCTCGAGGCGAAGCAGCAACGAGGTTCGGCCAACGCCGCATCCGCCGAGGATGACGGGAATCCGGCCCGCGGACAGCGACGCAAGGACGCGACGCTCCAACGCCGGCCGCTCCACAATCACGGTCGTTCTCCGTGCCGGCCGCCGGCCATCGGGATGCGTACGCCGCGTTCACGCGCGGTCGCCAGCGCTTCGGGGTAGCCCGCGTCGGCGTGTCGCGCCACGCCGATGCCGGGATCGGCGGTCAACACGCGCTGCAGTTTTTCGTCGGCCTCGCGCGTGCCGTCGGCGACGACGACCATGCCGGCGTGCAGCGAGTAGCCGATGCCGACGCCGCCGCCGTGATGCACGGACACCCAGGTGGCGCCGCAGGATGTGTTGAGCAGCGCGTTGAGCACCGGCCAATCGGCGATCGCGTCGCTGCCGTCGCGCATGCCCTCGGTCTCGCGATTCGGCGATGCCACCGATCCGGTGTCGAGATGATCGCGGCCGATGACGATCGGCGCCTTGACGCTGCCGCGACGGACCAGGTCGTTGAGCGCCAGGCCGAACTTCGCACGCTCGCCGTAGCCGAGCCAGAAAATCCGCGCCGGCAGGCCCTGAAACGCGACGCGCTCGTTGGCCATCTTGATCCAGCGGCACAGGAGCTCGTCGTCCGCGAACATTTCGAGCGCGAGCCGATCGGTCGTACGGATATCTTCGGGATCGCCGGAGAGCGCCGCCCAGCGGAACGGGCCCTTGCCTTCGCAGAACAGCGGTCGCACGTACTCGGGCACGAATCCGGGAATGTCGAAGGCGTTGCTGATGCCGGCCTGCTCGGCTTGTGCCCGGATGTTGTTGCCGTAGTCAAACGTGACCGCGCCGCGCGTCTGCAGGTCGAGCATCGCGCGGACGTGCGTGGCCATCGCCGCCATCGATCGCGCGACGTAGGCCTGGGGGTCGCGTTGACGCAGCGCCGCGGCCTCGGCGAGCGACAGGCCATCGGGCACGTAGCCGACGAGCGCGTCATGCGCCGAGGTCTGATCGGTGAGCACATCCGGCGTGACGCCGCGCGCCACCAGTTCGGGCAGAATCTCGGCGGCGTTGCCTTCGAGGCCGATCGAGCGCGCCACGCCTCGGGCGCAGTAATCTTTTGCACGCGCCAGCGCCTCGTCGAGGGACGGCGCGGCTTCGTCGAGGTAGCGCGTCTGCAGGCGGCGTTCAATGCGCGAGCGATCGACCTCGATCACCAGCGCCACACCTTCGTTCATCGTCACGGCGAGTGGCTGAGCGCCGCCCATGCCGCCGAGGCCGGCGGTGACGGTAAGTTTGCCCTTCAGGCTGCCGCCGAAATGCTTGCGGGCCACCGCCGCGAGGGTCTCGTAGGTGCCCTGGAGGATGCCCTGCGTGCCGATGTAGATCCACGACCCGGCGGTCATCTGGCCGTACATCGTCAGCCCGCGGTCTTCGAGGTCGCGAAAATTCTTCCAGGTCGCCCACGCCGGGACCAGCAGGGCATTGGCGATCAGCACGCGCGGCGCCCACGGGTGGGTGCGGAAGACGGCGACCGGTTTGCCCGATTGCACGAGCATGGTCTCGTCGTGCTCGAGCGATTTCAACGTTTCGACGATGGCGTCGAAGGCTTCCCAACTGCGCGCCGCCCGGCCGGTGCCGCCATAGACGACCAGATCCTCGGGCCGCTCGGCGACCTCGGGGTCCAGGTTGTTCATCAGCATCCGAAGGGCGGCTTCCTGAGGCCACCCTTTGCAGGTGAGGGCCGCGCCTCGTGGGGCGCGAATCACGCGTGTCGTCGTGCTCATGTGCCTACGGCGTTTCTTTCAACCGCACTGGGGAAGTGGCCACTCTAAGGAACTACTTCAGCGCGTGTCAATCATTGACAAGTCACTCCAGAGTGACTTCGGCGGCGCGCTCGATCGCGCCGCTCGCGATCAACGCCGAAATTGCGGCGATGTCGGGCGATGGCGCGCGATCGCGATCCAGAAATCGCACCTCGCGACGAATTTCCCGATGGACGCGCCCGAGCGGCGCCGAGGTCTCGAGCGGCGCGAGCAGATCGACGCCCTGACACGCCGCCAGCAGCTCGATCGCAATCACGTCGCGCGCCAGTTCGACGACGCGCAGCGCCTTGAGGGCCGCGCCCATGCTCATGCTGACGTGATCTTCACGTCCCGCCGAGGTCGGAATGGTGTCGACCGCGGCCGGGTGGGACAGCGTCTTGATTTCCGACGTCAGCGCCGCGGCGGTGACGTGCGCCATCATCAGCCCGGAGTTGAGTCCCGACTCGCGGATGAGGAACGCCGGGAGTCCGCTCTCGTGCGGGGTCATCATCCGATCCGTGCGGCGCTCGGAAATCGTCGCCAGCTGGGCGATCCCGATGGTGAGCGTGTCGGCGGCCAGCGCGATCGGGGCGCCGTGGAAATTGCCGCCGGAGACGATGTCGCCTTCTTCGATGAAGACCATCGGATTGTCGGTGGCGGCATTGGCCTCGATTTCCGCGAGCCGGCGCGCGAAAGCGATGGCTTCGCGCGCCGAGCCGTGCACCTGCGGCGCACAGCGCAGCGCGTAGGCGTCCTGCACCTTGCCGCAGTTGGCGTGCGACGCGTTGATGGCGCTGCCGGTGACCAGGGCGGTGAGATTGGCCGCCGACGCGGCCTGGCCCGGGACGGGCCGGGCCGCGTGAATGCGCGGCTCGAACGGATGAATCGAGCCGCGCAGCGCCTCGATCGACAGCGCCGCGGCGACGTCGGCGGCGCGCGCCAGGCGCGCCGCCGCCACGAGCGCGCAGGCGAGCACGGCCGTGCTCGCC
>DASUGM010000226.1:0-2872 GCA_036274055.1 Vicinamibacterales bacterium
AGGTTTGCCCAGGTGACTCCTGAAATACCACCCGGCGCGGCCGGACTAACGCACGCAGCGTCACCCCGGTCAGCGGCCGGTCGTTCTGATCGTAGACGATAGCGCGCCAGTGCTTCGCTGGCGGGGCCCACACCGGGACGCTCAACGTTTCGCGAGTTTCGCTCTGGACACGCGTCCGCGCGATCTCACCCGACGCGACCCGTCGCCACGTCGTGCCGTCGTCGCTGGCTTCGACGGCCATCGGACGGAGGAACTGCGCCTGCGTCGTCTCGATGCGAATCTCGGCGATGGTGAGCCCGTCGGCGCCGCCCTGTGACGCCCAGCCGCTGCGTCGGTCTCCCACCTCGGACGGCGCAAACACGAGATCCGAGGGTAACAGTTCGATCTTCGATTCGACCTCTTCTGCGACCGCGGCGCCGACAATGTTGAAACGCGTGACGCCATCGAGCAGACGGACGCGCACATAGCGCGACACGCTCGGCGGATACGCCGCTTCGCGCTTGTCGCCCATCCCGGCACGATTGAGGTCGTAAATCGGCGCTCGGTCGCGCACCACCTGCCACGTCCGTGCGTCGCCGCTGACCGCGATCTCAATCCAGGTCTGGTAATCGGCGGTCGCGGCCAGATCGAGACGAAGGCGGTTGTGGACGGCGGGCCGTTCACCGAGATCGAGGACGACCTGGCTGTACTCGCCGGCCACGAAGCCCGGATCGAGCAGGCGCGCGGCGCGCCACTCGCGCGTCAACGTCGACGCGCCTGCCCACAGCACGAACGGCTGCTCGACGTACTGGCCATCGACGACACGGAGGTCTTCCCACTGCGGGCGCGCCCTGGCCGTCACTGCGGCCGGCACGACGACGCCGACCAGTCGCGGCCCGCCCGGCGCCGGCGCGGACGTCGTGATCGGCGCTCCGTACTGCCAGTGCTGCCAGTTGTCGACACTTTGCGCAGACAGCGTCACCGCCGCAAGCATCAGCCCCGCGACTGCGCCCCGACGCATTACTGCCCCGCCGCCTTCTCGGTCTTCACAGTTCGCTGATACAGAAACGAGACGATCAGCAGGACGATCCCGAGCGCGACCGAAGACGCAATGCGATAGAAGCCGCTCAGCTCAGCCAGATCGCCAAGGAACACCTTGAGGGTCGCGATCCCGAACAGCGCCAGCCCCTGCCAGCGCAACCCCGCCAGTCGGAAGCGGACCCCAGCCACCAGCAGCGCGGTCGCGTAAAGGGTCCACAGCAGCGAGATCGTCAGCCCCTCGGCCAGGATCGCCGACCGATCGGCGTAGTCGTAAACGTAGTCCATCGGTCGGAAGTACAGGGACACCTCCGCCGTCAATCCGACCAGCGCGAGGACGTTCATCGTGACGCTCATCAACCCGAGCAACAGCGACTCGCCGTCTTTCCATTGATCGCGGTGCGCCCGCGCCGTCCACAACACCGCCGCCATCGACGCGATCGTCGCGGCGATCGTCGCGGCCCGCGGGTTGAGGAGAAACCGCGTCGCATCGGGCCACTGCGCGATGATTCGCGCGACGACGAGGAAATACAGGAGATAGCCGAGCACGCGCATCTGGCCGACATGGGCGCGGAATCCGGTGACCAGCAGCACGGCGGCCTCGACGGCCCAGGCGAACGTCAGCCAGCGGCCGTCCATCCGCATCGGAATGGCAACGGTGAGCAGCGATAGCGCGACGCCGGCAAACAGCAGGCGCGCCTGCGCCACGCCGGTGGATACCGCCGGAACGGCCTGCGCGACGATGAGATGAAGCACGGCGATCGCAATCGTCGCGCCCGTCAGCGCCCAGCGATGCTCTGGCCAGAGGATGCCGTGATACGCCCACAGGCAAACCGCGGCGTTGACGATCACCAGCCAGGCATGATCGATGCGAAGCGCCGGCAGCCTGCGCGCCGCCAGCATCGGCAGGATCGCAAACTCGGCAAAGAACACGCTCGCGTAGACCAGCGTGTCGGTCCGCGCCGTCGTCGAGAACAACGTCCCCCAGAAATACAGCTGGGTGAACAGGAACGCCGGCCACTCGATCAGGCGCCAGGCCCGGTTAGCGACGACGACGAGCAGCGCCGCGTCCAGCAAGGCGAGGTAGACGAACAGCTCGCGGTCGGCGTCCCGGCCGCTGCTGACGAGGATCGGCGTCAAAAACCCGCCCAGAAGCGCGATCACCGCGACGCGTTGCGCGTTGCGACCGATCGCGATCGCGAGCATGCCGCCGGTGATCGCAATCATCCCGGCGAATGCCGTCGTCGGCGAAAACAGGCGGTAGTAGCTGCCGCCGGCCCAGACCGACAGATACAGGATCGACGCGCCAAGACCGGTGAGGCCGTCGGCGAAATAGACGTAGCCGCGCCGGATCAACATCGGCGCCGCGCCGATCAGCGCCGCGCCAAGCAGGATCCCGAGCGCGACTTGCCCAGACGGTCCGATCCAGTCGTTGTCGATCGCGTACTTCAAGAAGTACGACACGCCGACCGCGACTGCGGTCAAACCAACGCGATTGAGCCAGCGGCCGGCGATCTGGGTCTCCAGATCGTGGCGGACCGCCACGGCGGCTGGAGCCGGCGCGACGGTGGCCGCCGCAGGTCCAGGCCCCGGATCAACAGCGGCGACCGCCGGAGCCGACGGGGCAATGGCTGGCGGGCCGGCGGCGGGCTCGGCGCCCGCCCGATCCACTCGCGCCTCCAGCGCACGCAGCCGCCCTTCCAGTCGATTTGTACGGATGAACGCGAAGATGCCGAAGAGCGCGCCGAGCAGCACGCCGCCGGTGGCCAGGAGCACTCCCCCGACGACGATCGCCACCCTGCCGTCCATGAGGCGTGATTGTATGGCCCGAAAAAGCCGTCGGGTGGCTTTTTAC
>DASUGM010000227.1:0-4262 GCA_036274055.1 Vicinamibacterales bacterium
GGCCGCCGTGCCGATTGGGCACCCACTCGCCGGCGCCCCGCGAGTAGTCGAGATAGATCATCGACGCGACGGCGTCGACGCGCAGGCCGTCGATGTGAAACGACTCCAGCCAGAACAGCGCGTTGGTGAGCAGGAAGTTGCGCACCTCGTGCCGGCCGTAGTTGAAGATCAGCGTGCCCCAGTCCTGATGCTCGCCCTGGCGCGGATCCTCGTGCTCGTAGAGCGCGGTGCCGTCGAAACGCGCCAGCCCGTGCGCGTCTTTGGGAAAATGTCCGGGCACCCAATCGAGGATCACGCCGATGCCGTGGGCGTGGCAGCTGTCGACGAAGAAGCGAAAATCATCGGCGCTGCCGAGCCGGGACGTCGGGGCGAAATAGCCGGTGACCTGATATCCCCACGACCCTTCGAACGGATGCTCCATCACCGGCAGCAGCTCGATGTGCGTGAAGCCCATCTCGACGACGTACGTGACCAACTCGGCCGCCAGCTCCCGCCAGCTCAGCGAGCGCAAGCCCTGCTCGGGATTGCGGCGCCACGATCCGGCGTGCACTTCGTAGATCGCCATCGGCGCGTCGAGCGGCCGGACGCGATCGCGCCGCGCCGCCATCCACGCCTCGTCGCGCCAGAGGTGCCGGCCGAGGTGCGACGTCACCGACGCGGTTTCGGGCGGACGTTCGGCCTCGAGCGCAAAGGGATCGGCCTTGGTGAAGGTCACACCGGCGGTGCGGAGCTGAAACTTGTAGTGCACGCCGGCGCGAACGCCGGGAATGAACAGCTCCCACAAGCCGCTGGCGCCGAGCGAGTGCATCTGGTGCGCCGCACCCGACCAGCCGTTGAAGTCGCCGACGACCGCGACCTGCTGCGCGTTCGGCGCCCAGACGACGAACGCGTAGCCGTCGCGGCCCTCGATCGTCGCCGGCCGGGCGCCCATCTTCTCCCAGGCGCGAAGCCAGTGACCTTCGCCGAAGAGATAGGCCTCGTAATCGGTGACGATGCGGACGTCGGGCACGCGTCGATGCTAGCAGGCTCAGGGCTCAAGGCTCACGGCTCGGGGCCGAAAACCCGGGAGCTCCCAGTTCTGCGTCTTTGGACTCCGAGCCCTGAGCCTTGAGCCCTGAGCCAACAATTACGTAAAGTAACGTAATGCCTGCCGACAACCCCTTCGTCTACGGCGAGATCGTCCCCGCCGACGCCTTCGTCGGCCGCGACCCCGAGTTGAAGCGTCTCGCCGGCGACCTCGCCAACGGCCAGAAAGTGTTCCTGATTTCGCCGCGCCGCTACGGCAAGTCGTCGCTGGTCCGCCAGACCTTCCACGCGCTGGCGCGGCAGAAGATCACGACGCTCGAGTTCACGGTGAGCAGTTTCAGCTCGTACGTCGCCTTTCTCGAGGGCTACGCGCGGGCGCTGGTGAGTCTCCAGACTCGCGCCACGCAGACGCGCGGCTGGATTCGCGACCTGTTTTCGACCGCCAAGCCAGAGGTCCGGCCCGACAGCGGCGGCGCCGGCGGCATGACGCTCGCCTTTCCGGCCGTCCGGACGCAGCGCGACGCCGCCCGCCTCGCCGAGGAAGTCTTCGCGCTGCCCGCACGCATCGCCGACGGGCTCGGCCGCCGGCTGGTCATCGCGCTCGACGAGTTTCAGGCGATTGGATCGTTCAACGGCGGCTCGGTCGAGCAGGCGCTGCGCGCGGCGGTGCAGCAGCAGCGCCAGGTCGGCTACGTCTTCGCCGGCTCCGAACCGACGTTGATGGAACAGATGATCGGCCCGAAACGGCCGTTCTACAAAGCCGGGCCGGTGATGCGCCTGCAGAAAATTCCCGCCGCGACCTTCGCCGCCTTCGTCGATCGCCGCTTCACCAAGTCAGGCATCACCCCTGAAGCCGGCCTCGGCGCCGCGGTCGTCGATCTCTCCGGCAACCTGCCCTACGACGTGCAGCGGCTCGCGCACGAGGCCTGGGACGATGTCGTCGCCGACCGGAGAAAGCGCGCGACGCTCGACGATCTTCATGCGACGCTGAATCGCCTGCTCGCCGAACACGACACGATGCTGGAAGCGGTGTGGCAGCGGCTGACCCTGGCGCAACGCGGCGCGCTGCGCGCCGTCGTCTTCGAGCAGGGCGAAGAACTGCTGGCCGCCGACGTCCGCGAACGTCATCGCCTCGGCGGCGCGTCGACGGTGCAGGCCGCGCTGACCGCGCTGCAACGCGACGACATCGTCGCGCGGGAGGACAGCGGGCGATATCAGGTTGTCGATTCGTTGATACGGGAATGGGTGGCGAGGAAGACTTACTGATTGAGCAAGCGGCTTGGATAGTACGTTAGTATGAGTATATGAGTACCAAGCGCCTTCAGGTCCTGGTCCCCGAAAGCCTGGACCGGCGGATCCGAAAAGCGGCGCAACGGCGTCGGCTGGCCGCTGGTGCCTGGGTCCGCGAGGCGATCGAGCGCCACCTCCGTGACGACCAGCCCGCGAGTGACCCGCTCGAACGGCTCAAGGCGCTGGGCAGCCCGACGGCCGACCTCGATCAGATGCTCGCCGAAATCGAAGCGGGCCGCGGCCAGTGACGTTCGTCGACTCGAACATTCCGATGTACGTCGCCGGCCGCGATCACCCGCTGCGGGTGCCGGCGCAGCGGTTTCTCGAGCGCGCCCGCGCCGGCGAGGTCGAGATCTGCACCAGCACCGAGGTCCTGCAGGAGATCCTCTATCGCTACTCGGCGCTCAACCGCCGCGACCTCGCCGGCGCCGTCTACGACCTGTTCGTGCAGTTCTGCCCCGTGGTCCTGCCGGTGACGCTCGCCGATACCGACCGGGCGCGGGCGCTGGTCATGAAGCTCGATCGCGTCAGCGTCCGCGACGCCGTCCATGCCGCGGTGATGCTGAACCACGACATCCGCGACATCGCCACGTTCGACGAAGGATTTGACCGCGTGCCTGGCGTATCGCGGCTGCGGCTCGACTGAATAGGCCGACCCGGCGGCGCGACTTCCCTACTGCACCTTCAGCAGCGCATTCGGATCCGCCGTCGATGCCACCCGCGCTGGCCACAACGTCGCCGCCGTCGCGACGACGAGCATGATGCCGGCGGCTGACACGAGCACCAGCGGATCCGACGGCGCCGTCCCGAACAGCAGCGATTGAATCCAGCGGCCGGCAAACACTGCGGCGGCGCAGCCGCACGCCGCGCCGATGCTGGAGACGACAACCGCTTCGCGCAGGATCATCCGCAGCACCGCGCCGGGCCGGGCGCCGATCGCGATGCGGATCGCCATCTCGCGCCGGCGCTCGGCCACCGCGTGCGCGAAGGCGGCATACAGACCAACGGCGGCGACCGCGAGCGCCAGCGCGCTGAACAACCCCAGCAGCGTCGTCCCCAGCCGCCACGGCCGCAGTTGGCGCTCGAGCAGTTGCGTGTACGGACGCACGCGGACGAACGGGAGATCGCGACGATCGCCCAGCACGATGCGGCGCACCGCCGGCGCGATCGCATCCGGATCGAGCGACGTCTGCACCAGCAGCCCCCAGATCGGCGGACCTGATTTCTGAATGAACGGCGGCAACGGCACCTGCGTCCGTGGCACGTAGTACTGCATCAGGTGCTCTTCGCCTTCGGTCGGCACCAGCGATCGCTGCCGGGTGTCGCGGGCGACGCCGACGACTTCCCGGCACGCGACTTTCGCCGACGGCCACGGCGGCCCAGTCGCCGTCGCGGGATCGAAGTCCGGATCGAAACCGATGCGAATGCACTTCCCCACCGCCGGCTCGCCCGGCCAGACCGTCTTCGCCATCGTCTCGTTGACGACCACGACCGGCGCACCGCGCTCGTCGGCGGCGGTGAGCGCGCGGCCCTGGACGATCTGGACGCCGAGGATCTCGAAATACTCCGGCGTCGCAGCGATCAGGAACGGCAGCTGTTTGCCCGCGCCGGGCGGCTCACTCCGGCCGGGCACGGCGATCGGCGGAACGTTGAAGCCGCTGAACGGCATGCTCGAGATCGGCGTCGCGCGCGTGATGCCGGGCAACGCCCGCACCGGATCGATCGCGTTGGTCAAGGCCTCTTCGCGCACGGCCTCGCTGCCGCTGCCAGGCGCCTCTTCGAAATCGACGAGGACGACGCCGTTCATGCGCATGCCGAAGTCTTGCGACGCCAGGCGATAGAAGCTGGCGCCGAACATCGCCGCGCCGGCGAGCAATAGCACCGACAGCGCGGTCTGTAACAGCAGCAGTGCCGTCGTCGTTCGGGAACGATGATGGGCGCTGCGA
>DASUGM010000228.1:0-23241 GCA_036274055.1 Vicinamibacterales bacterium
CTCGGTCCGATCGTCGGCGCGGACCTCAGGTTCCGGCTGCTGTCAGTGGGGCAGCCGTGAGCGCGCCGCGAACGCCGGCGCTCGCCGGACGCGCGGCGGTGATCACCGGTGCCAGCCAGGGACTCGGTCTGACGATTGCCGAAGCATTTCTCAGAGAGGGCGCGAGCGTCATGATTTGCGCGCGCGATGGCGACCGGCTCGAGCAGGCGCGGGCGCAGCTGGCGGCGCACGTCATGCCTGGACAGCGCGTCGAGACGCTTGCCGCTGACGTTTCCGATCCGGCGGATGTCGCGCGCCTCGCCGCCGCGGCGCTGGCTGCGTTTCCGCGGATTCACGCGCTGGTCTGCAACGCCGGCGTCTACGGTCCGATGGGCGCCATCGAGGACGTCGACTGGGAAGAGTGGACGCGGGCGATGAAGATCAACATCGACGGATCGGTGCTGCCGTGCCGCGCCTTCGTGCCGCACTTCAAGGCGTGGCGGTACGGCAAGATCATCCAGCTCTCGGGTGGCGGCGCGACGACGCCGCTGCCGCGCATCACCGCCTATGCCGCTTCGAAGGCCGCGATCGTGCGATTTGCCGAGAGCCTCGCGCTCGAACTGCAGCCGCATGGCGTCGACGTCAACGCCATCGCGCCCGGCGCCCTCAACACCAGAATGCTCGACGAAGTGCTGGCCGCCGGTCCCGATCGCGTCGGCCGCGACTTCTACGATCGGATGACGGCGATCAAAGAACAGGGCGGCACCCCGCTCGAGAAGGGCGCTGCGCTGGCGGTCTACCTGGCGTCAGCCGCGAGCGACGGCATCACCGGCCGTCTGCTCAGCGCCGTCTGGGACCCGTGGGCCACGCTGGCCGATCGCTGGCGCGAACTCGGCCCGACCGACGTCTACACGCTGCGCCGGATCACGCCACACGACCGGGGGCTGAAGGACTGAGAGTCGCCAAGCGCGCACATGAAGGAGCGTGAAGGAGTCTTGAAGGGGCGTAGAGGAGAATTCGTGGTTTCTGAAGACTGAGCTCTCCTTCATGCTCCTACAGATTCCTACACGCTCCTTCATGTGCGCGCTTGATCTAGCCGCCGCCCACGAACGCGACGATCTCGATCTCGTCGCCCTCAGCGAGTGTCGTCTCCCCGTACTCGGCGCGCTTGACGACGACGCGATTGCGCTCGACCGCGACGACGCGAGGGTCGATGCGCAGATGCTGCAGCAATGTCTGCACCGTCAGCGCCGGCGGCACGTCGGCGGCTTCGCCATTCAACGTAATCCGCACGTCGCTCCTGTCTCGGCCAGAAGCTGATCGAGTGACGTGAACGGATCCGGCCGCAGCGTTGCCGGCAATGCCGCGTCCGGCGCCGGCGTCGCCGCCGCCCGCGCCAGCACGCGCTCGTAGTCGGCGACCATCCGCTCGACCGTGTGCGTCGCTTCCCAGTACTCGCGGCCGGCCGCTCCCAGCGCCCTGCGAAGCGACGCGTCGGTCGCGAGCCGGACCATGGCGCGGCGCAGCGAGTGGTCCTCGTCGAGGATGTCGATGGCGACCGCGATCGGCGGCCGGGATGTCGCGCCCGGCAGCGGCCGCCACGATCGCGGATCCAGCGCGGGCACGTCAGCAAGGTGTTCGAGGTCCGTGATCACGGTGGCGCGGCCGGCTGACAGCGCCCGCAGCCACGGCCCGGACATCTCGCGCGCGGTCGGAAAGCGCAAGTGCAAACTGACGTCGACCGCGCCGATCGCCGCGTCAAACCCGGCGTCATCGAGCGGGCCGATGACCTGGACCTTCCCGGCCACGCCCAAAGCTGTGGCGAGCGCAGCGACGTCCACCGAGCCGTGCGGCGTGCCGGCCAGCACCAGCCGCGCGCTGGGCACCCGCGCGGCGGTGGCCGCAAACGCGCGCAGGATGGGGACCAGGCGCTTGTCGACGTTCAGGCCTCCAAAGACGCCAAACGCGACCGCCTCGGGCGCGAGTCCCAGCGTCGCGCGCGCGGCGGCGCGATCGCCGGGCGACTGCGGCGACGCGACGCCTTCGCCAAGGGCGATGTGTTCAATCGCCCGATCGGGATGCGCGGCAGCGAGGCGTGTCACCTCGCTCTTCGTATGCAGGGCGGTGACGCGTGACGCTTCGACGATGGCGCGCGTCATCGGCCATTGGTAATACCAGGGACCGTCGTAGCCGTAGATCGCGAGCTCCGCGGCATCGGCCGCGACGCTGCGTTCGCTCCAGGCGAACTCTTCGCGATAGGCGCGGTGATCGCGCCGCGAGAGCGACGCGTGGCCGCGTGCGTGGTGCAGCCGGGCGTCGTGCAATACCGAGAGCCCCGGAAACCGGAAGACGTACGGCCAGATGAACTCGTGCAACCACGAGTTGCCGAGCTGGTAGACGACGACGTCGTAGGGCCGGGTGACGTGCCGCGGTAGAAACTCGTGCGCCCGGCTCGCCGAGGCGCCGGGGTCCGTGAAGGCGGCGGCATTGGTTTCGCCGACGTAGACGTCAATGGTGTGCCCGCGGGTCCTCAGCAGTGGCACCACCTCGGCCGACCGGCCGGCGATGCCGCTGCGTTCGGGCGGCCACGGTGAGAACCAGGCAAGACGCACGCGGGTGTCAGTGTACGGCGAAAATCCTTCGCGTCTCGGCGTCGGTCCGCGCCTCTGTGTGATTGACTTGTCTCACTCCGGGCGGCTAGCATCTGAGCTTGTTCGGACGGCGAACAAGCTCGCCGTCGTGCACCCTGCATGGAAGGTTTTCTCCCAGTTCTCATCATGATTGGTCTCGGCGTCGGGTTTTCCGCCGGGAACATCGTGCTGTCGCAATTCCTCGGCCCGAAACGGCCGTCGCCGGAGAAGAGCGCCCCCTACGAGTGCGGCATGCCCGCGGTCGGCGACGCCCGCGAGCGCCAGTCGGTCAAGTTCTATCTCGTGGCGATGATTTTTCTGCTCTTCGACATCGAAGTGGCCTTCCTCTACCCCTGGGCGATCGCGTTTCGCGACCTGGGCGTCGTCGGCTACTGGCAGATCGTGACCTTCTTCATGCTGCTGGTCACCGGCTACATCTATGTATGGCGCAAAGGCGCCTTCGACTGGAGCGGCGACCGCGCGCGGTAGCCTGCCAAGCCAAGTCCTATGCCTGAGCTCGAAATCCCCGTATTGACGACGACCGTCGAGAAGATGGTGCAGTGGGCGCGCCGCTCGGCGATCTGGCCGGTGACGTTTGGTCTGGCCTGCTGCGCGATCGAGATGATGGCGATGAGCTGCGGCCGCTACGACATCGCGCGGTTCGGCGCCGAGGTCTTCCGTGGATCGCCGCGGCAGGCCGACCTGATGATCATCGCTGGCCGGTTGTCGCGCAAAATGGCGCCGGTGCTGCGCCGGATTTACGACCAGATGCCCGAGCCCAAGTGGGTGATCTCGATGGGCGCCTGCGCCAGTTGCGGCGGCGTGTTCGACAACTACGCCATCGTCCAGGGCGTCGACCAGGTGGTGCCAATCGACGTCTTCGTGCCCGGCTGCCCGCCGCGGCCCGAAGCGCTGATCTACGGCATCGTTCAATTGCAACGGAAGATCGATCAACAGCGGATGAGCGCGTAGTCGATGTCTCAGGATCCGTTTCCCGTCATCGACGTCCTCACGCGCGAGCTGCCGGAGGCGACGTTCGAGGCCGCCGGCGCGGTCGACATGCCGACGTTCTATGTCGACAGCGATCACGTGCTCGAGAGCGTGCGGATGCTGCGGGATCATCCCGAGCTGCAGTTCGGCTTCCTCGTCGACGTCACCGCGGTCGACTATCTGCCGGCCGAGCCGCGCTTCGAGATGGTTTACATCCTCGCGTGCCTCGGCGACGCGTTCAAGACCTCGAACGGCCCGGCGGCGCCGCCGCGACGGCTGCGGATGAAGACGCGTGTTGCCGACAGCGCCGATCCGCGCGTGGCGAGCGTCACCAGCGTGTTCCCCTCGGCGAACTGGCCCGAGCGCGAAGTGTTCGACTTGATGGGGATCTCGTTCGAGGGCCATCCGGATCTGCGGCGGATTCTGACGCCGGAAGACTGGACCGGCTATCCGCTGCGCAAGGACTACCCGGTCCAGATTCGCAAGGACACGGCGTCGTGGTCGCCGGTGCAGCTAACGCCGGAGGAGTTCGCGGCGAATGTGCGCGCCGCCCGTGAGCGCGCCGACAAGCAAGCGGGCCGGGAGTAGCCGCGGCTGGTCGTGACCGATCGCGACACCGTGCGCGGCGTGCTGACAGCGGCGGCCGACTGGCACGTGCGAATCGCGGCCGAACGCGTCGACGACATCGTCGCCGCGGCGAACGTGATCGTCGACGCGCTGGCGGCGGGACGGAAAGTGCTGGTGTTCGGTAACGGGGGCAGCGCCACCGACGCCGAGCACCTGGCGACGGAACTGGTTGGGCGGTTCGAGCAAGACCGGCGCGCGTGGCCGGTCATCGCGCTCACGTCCGACTCGGCGCTGGTTACCGCCGTGGCCAATGACTACGGGTTCGAGGCGGTGTTCGTTCGGCAGATCGACGCGTTGGGATCGACGGGCGACGTGGCGATTGGGATTACGACCAGCGGGCGATCGGCCAATGTCACGGCCGCGCTCGTGCGCGCACGCGAGCGGGGGCTGCGGACGATCGCACTCACCGGACGCGACGGCGGCGCGACGGGCCAGGCGGCGGAGGTGCACGTCAACGTGCCGTCCGACAGCACGGCGCGCGTGCAGGAAGTGCAGCGCACCATTATTCATGCCATTTGCGGCGTGATAGAGGCGGCGCTCACGGATAGGCCCTAGGCACTAGGCCCTAGGCCCTGGTGGGTTCAGCGGTTCGGGTCGCGAGACAGTGGACATCCCCAGGGCCTAGCGCCCAGGGCCCAGGGCCTGACAGAGACGAGCGAAGGAATGCCCGAGATTCGAACTGAGACGATGACCGTGAACATGGGGCCGCAGCACCCCAGCACGCATGGCGTGTTGCGGCTGGTGCTCGAGCTCGATGGCGAGACGCTCGTCTCGGTCGATCCGACGATCGGGTTCCTGCACACCGGCATCGAGAAGACCGCCGAACAGAAGAAGTGGCAGCAGGTCGTCCCGCTGGTCGAGCGGATGGACTACCTCGGCCCGCAGTCGAACAGCCTCGCCTTCTGCCTGTCGGTCGAACGGCTGATCGGGCTCGAGAGCCAGATGCCGGATCGTGTCATCTGGATCCGGGTGCTGATCGCCGAGTTGCAGCGGCTCTCGAGCCATCTGGTCTGGCTGGGGACGCACGGCATGGAGATCGGCGCGATCTCCGTGATGATGTACTGCTTCCGCGAACGTGAGCAGTTGCTCGATCTGAACGAGCGGCTCGCCGGTTTCCGCATGTTCCCGAGTTACCTGCGCATCGGCGGCCTGCGCGAGGATCTGCCCCGCGGTTTCCACCAGGCGGTCAAGGCGTTTCTCGACAAGTTTCCGGGCAAGCTCGACGAGTACGAAAAGCTGCTCACCAAGAACCAGGTCTGGACCAAGCGCACCAAGGGCGTCGGCCGGCTCTCGAAGGAAGAGACGATCGGCATGAGCCTGGTCGGCCCGTTGGCGCGTGCCGTCGGGATTCCCTACGACGTCCGCAAGACCTTCCCGTATCTCAAGTACGACACCTTCGACTTCAAGGTCCCGACCGCGACCGAAGGCGACGTCTTCGCGCGCTACACGGTCAAGATGGCGGAGATGCGCGAGAGCGTCAAGATCGCGCAGCAGGCGCTGTCGCGGATCACGCCGGCCGGGGCCTACGACTGCGGCGACTTCCGTTACGTGCCGCCGCCGAAGGATCGCGTCTACACCGAAATGGAAGCGCTGATTCAGCACTTCCTGATTTACTCGCAGGGCTTCAACGTCCCGAAGGGCGAGTGTTACGTGCCGGTTGAAGGCCCGCGCGGCGAACACGGCTTCTACATCGTGTCCGACGGCGGCAATCGCCCGATTCGCATCAAGGCGCGGGCGCCGTCGTTCTTCGCTTGCCAGGCGCTGCCGAAGATGGTCGTCGGCGGCTTGATTGCGGATTTGATCGCGGTGATCGGATCCACCGACGTGGTGATGGGTGATGTGGACAGATAACACCGCGACGCCCGCGACGGTCACTTTATGAGCTTTCACCCGGCAATGGACTACGGGCGCGGCCGGCACCAGTCGGCGCGCCAGCTGCCTGAAGAAGGTCCGGCGTTCGTCTACACCGCCGACAACCGCGCCCAGCTCGAGGACATCTGCGCGCGCTATCCGCCGGAGCGGCGGAAGTCGGCGATTCTCGCGGCGCTGTATCTCGCCCAGCACCAGCAGGGATTCATCACCCGCAACGCGATGCGGCACGTCGCCGAGGTGATCGGCTGCACGCCGGCGGAAGTCGAGGACGTCGTCACGTTCTACACGATGTTCTACACACGGCCGGTCGGCCGTCACGTGATTCAGGTGTGCCGGACGTTGTCGTGCGCGCTGATGGGCGCCGAACGGGTCACGGAAGAGTTTTCGAAGGCGCTCGGCATCGCGCCGGGCGAGACCGACGCCCGGGGCGAGTTCACGCTCCTCGAGGTCGAGTGCCTCGGCGCCTGCGATCGGGCGCCGGTGGTCGGCGTCAACGACGGGTGGCAGGAGCTGCAGGATCCGGATGCGGTCAAGGCGCTCGTCGAGGCCATGCGAACGAAAGGCGAGGCGGCGCTCACCGGCTGCTACCTGCACGTGGAAAAGAACGCATCAACTTGAAACTGGAAACTGGAAACTTCAAACAGTGGAACCCGTTTCACTGGCCAATAGTTTCTTGGGAAGATCGTGGATGCGAATGCAGGTTCAAGAGTTTAGAGTTTCGAGTTTGAAGTTTTGAGTTGACGACGAGCAACCGCATGGATCCAGTGCTGACACCGTTTATCCGCGAGGCCAACAGCCACACGCTGGATCACTACATCCAGAAGGGCGGCGGCTACGGCGCGCTGAAGAAGGCCCTCGCCATGACGCCCGACGGTGTCATCGATCAGGTCAAGGCGTCCGGCCTGCGCGGCCGCGGCGGCGCCGGCTTTCCGACCGGGATGAAGTGGCAGTTCGTCGACAAGAAGTCGCCGAAGCCGAAGTACATCTGCTGCAACGCCGACGAGAGCGAGCCCGGCACGTTCAAAGACCACGTGCTGATGGAGCGCAATCCGCACCTGCTGTTCGAGGGCTGCCTGATCGGCTGCTATGCGATCGGCGCGAAGGTCGCGTACATCTACATCCGCGGCGAGTTCTACCACGTGCAGCAGGTGCTCGAGGCGGAGCTGAAGAAGGCGCGCGAGGCCGGCTTCATCGGCAGGAACATCTTCGGCAGCGGCTTCGACTGCGAGATCTACGTGCACCGCGGCGCCGGCGCCTACGAGGCCGGCGAAGAGACCGCGCTGATCGAGTCGCTGGAAGGGAAGCGCGCGCAGCCGCGCCTGAAGCCGCCGTTCCCGGCGGTCGAAGGACTCTGGGGCTGCCCGACCGCGGTCAACAACGTCGAGACCCTGTGCAACGTGCCGTTGATCATCGATCGCGGCGCGGAGTGGTTCGTGTCGACCGGGCCGGAGAAGAACGGCGGACCCAAGCTGTTCTGCGTCAGCGGCCACGTCAAGCGCCCCGGCACCTTCGAAGCGTCGATGAAGACGACGTTGAAGGAGCTGATCTACGGCGAGCAGTTCGCCGGCGGCATCCGCGGCGGTCACGCGCTCAAGTGCGTGATTCCCGGCGGCTCGTCGGTGCCGGTGCTCCTGCCGGATCAAATCGACATCCCGGCGAGCTTCGACGGCATCGCCGCCGCCGGCTCGCTGCTCGGATCGGCCGGCATCATCGTCATGGACGAGACCACCTGCATGGTCTGGGCGGCCGAGAACCTGCTGCACTTCTACAAGCACGAGTCGTGCGGCAAGTGCACGCCGTGCCGCGAAGGCGGCGACTGGCTGCACCGCATTCTCGGCAAGATCGAGCGCGGCGACGGCGAGATGAAGGATCTCGATCTGCTGATGTCGATCGCCAACAACATCCTCGGCAAGACGCTGTGCGCCTTCGGCGACGCCGCGGCGACGCCGGTGCTGTCGACGGTCAAGACGTTTCGCGCCGAATACGAAGCCCACATCCGCGAGGGCCGCTGCACGCTGCCGGCGTCCTGGCGATCCGCCAACCGCGCGCACGCCGCGCACGCGCACTAGACGATGCCTTTCGGAATCACGCCTGAACTCATCGCGCAGATCACCATCATCGGGGTGGTGTTTTTTGCGCTGCAGATCTCGGCGGCCGTGCTCGTCTACATGGAGCGCAAGGTCGCGGCGTTCGTGCAGCAGCGCTACGGCCCGTACCTGGTCGGCCCGCGCGGCGCGCTGCAGCCCCTGGCCGACATTCTCAAGCTGATCATGAAAGAGGAGCTGCGGCCGAAGTCGGCCGACACGCTCCTGTTCTATGCGGCGCCGGTGCTGTCGGCGACCGCAGCGTTCGCGGCGTTTGCGGTGGTGCCGTTCGGCGCCGACACCACGTTCTTCGGCCTGCTCGACCGGCCGGTGCACCTGGCCGCCGCCGACGTCAACGTCGGCCTGCTGGTGATCTTCGCGATCACCTCGATGGGCGTCTACGGGATCGTCCTCGCCGGCTGGGCCTCGAACTCGAAATACTCGCTGCTCGGCGGCTTGCGCTCGTCGGCGCAGATGATCAGCTACGAGATCTCTTACGGCCTCTCGTTCGCCGCGGTCATCATGCTCGCCGGCTCGCTGTCGCTGCGCGAGATCGTCGACCACCAGGCCGGCTACTGGTTCGGGTTCATCCCGCAGTGGTATCTGTTCCTGCAGCCGGTCGGCTTCTTCATCTTCCTGACCGCCGGCATCGCCGAGACCAACCGCGCGCCGTTCGATTTCCCGGAAGCGGAGCAGGAGCTGGTCGCCGGCTACCACACCGAATACAGCTCGATGAGCTTCGCGCTGTTCTTCCTCGCCGAGTACGTGAACATGGTCACGGTCTCGGCGGTCGCGACCGACCTGTTCCTCGGCGGCTGGCACGGGCCGTTCCCGCTGCCGGCCGGCTTCGAGTGGATCTGGTTCTTCGTCAAGCTGTTCCTGTTGTTGTTCTTCTATATCTGGATGCGGTGGACGCTGCCGCGGTATCGCTACGACCAGCTGATGGAGTTCGGCTGGAAGTGGCTGCTGCCGCTGGCGGTGATCAACCTGCTGGTCACGGCCGCGGTGGTCGTGTACGGCGGATTCTAGGGCGCTGCTGATGGACGCGATTTTCTTCTGGCTGCTGGCGGCGGGCACCGTGCTCGCCTCGGTCGGCGTCATCTTCCAGCGCAACCCGATGCACAGCGTCGTGCTGCTGATCGTCTCGTTCTGCGCGCTGTCGGGCCTCTACGTCCTGCTCGGCGCGCCGTTCGTCGCCGCGATTCAAATCATCATCTACGCCGGCGCGATCATGGTGCTGTTCCTGTTCGTCGTCATGCTGCTCAACGTGCCGACGGAGGATCCGGTGCACGGCTACCATGCGCGGCTGCTCGGTGGCGCCGGACCGCGGCGCTTCGGCGCGGTGCTGTCGCTGCTGCTCGCCGTGCAGTTGTTCCTGGTGCTGCGCACGCTGCAGATGACGCCGCTGCCGACCGACGCGCAGCAGCCGCCCTCGACCGTCCATGACATCGGCCTGCGCCTGTTCCGTGACTACGCGTTCGCGTTCGAAGCGACCTCGGTGCTGATTCTGGTCGCGATGGTCGGCGCGATCATTCTGGCGAGAAGGGAGCCACGCTAGTGCTGCCTGACCCGACCCTCAACGCCTACCTGCTGCTGTCGGCCGTGCTGTTCGCGATTGGCACCGCCGGCGTGTTTCTGCGCCGCAACCTGATCACGATTCTGCTGTCGGTCGAGATCATGCTCAACGCGGTCAACCTGACCTTCGTCGCCGTCGATCGGTTCCGCGGCGTCGTCGACGGGCAGATCATCGTCTTCTTCGTCATGACCGTGGCGGCCGCGGAAGCGGCGGTAGGCCTGGCGATCATCATCGCGCTGTTCCGCCACAAGGAATCGCTCAACCCGGACGCGTTCACGTCCCTGAAGTGGTGATCGCTTGCTGTCGCTGATTCCCTTACTCCCGTTGCTCGGCTGGCTGACCAACTCGACGGTCACCCGGCGCGCGCCGAAGACGGTTTCCGGCTGGATCGCCACCGGCGCGATCGGCGCGGCATTCGGCGTCGCGCTCAGCCAGGTCTGGGCGATGCTGCATCAAACGCCGATCGACGGCGTCCGCGCCATCGACGAGACGGTGTTCACCTGGATTTCATCCGGCCGGTTGAATATTCCGCTGGCGTTCCGCCTCGATCCGCTGTCGTCGGTGATGATCCTGGTCATTACCGGGATCGGGACGCTGATCCACCTCTACTCGACGGCGTACATGCACGACGAGTCGGACAGCGAGTACGCGCGGTACTTCTCGTACCTCAATCTGTTCGCCGCGTTCATGCTCGTGCTCGTGCTCGGCGCCAACTTCCCGGTGATGTTCATCGGCTGGGAGGGCGTCGGCCTGTGCTCGTACCTGCTGATCGGGTTCTGGTTCACGAAGCCGTCGGCCGCCGACGCCGGCAAGAAGGCGTTCGTCGTCAATCGGATCGGCGACTTCGGCTTCATCCTCGGGATGTTCGCCCTCTTCTGGGCGTTCGGGACGCTGGATTTCCAGGAGATCGCGTCGAAAGTCGCGGCGCTGCCGGCGGATCCGGCGTCGATCGCCGGCGCCGGCCTGTTGACCGGCGCGACGCTCCTCCTCTTCCTCGGCGCCACCGGCAAGTCGGCGCAGCTGCCGCTCTACGTCTGGCTGCCGGACGCCATGGAAGGTCCGACGCCGGTCTCCGCGCTCATCCACGCGGCGACGATGGTCACCGCCGGCGTCTACATGATCGGGCGCAACGCCGTGCTGTTCAGCCACGCGCCGTTCACGCTCGAGGTCGTCGCGGTGGTCGGCGCGCTGACCGCGCTGATGGCCGGCACCATCGGCCTGGTGCAGAACGACATCAAGCGCGTGCTCGCGTACTCGACGGTCTCGCAGCTCGGCTACATGTTCCTGGCGATGGGCGTCGGCGCCTACGCCACCGGCATTTTCCACCTCTGGACGCACGCGTTTTTCAAGGCGCTGTTGTTCCTCGGCTCGGGCGCGGTCATCCACGCGCTGCACGGCGAACAGGACATGCGCCACATGGGCGGCCTGAAAAAGCACCTGCCGATCACCTTCTGGACGTTCCTGGTCGGCACGATTGCGATTGCCGGTCTGCCGCCGTTCGCAGGGTTCTTCTCGAAGGACGAGATCCTCTGGAAGACGTTCGCCGCCGGGCACACCGTGCTCTGGGGCATGGCGGTCCTGACCGCGTTTCTGACCGCGGTCTACATGTTCCGCCTGCTTTACATGACGTTTTACGGCGAACGCCGAACGGCGCCGTCGCACGCCGCACCCGCACCTGGGCACGCCGCACACGGCACTGGGCACGCCGCACCCGCACCTGGGCACGCCGCACACGGCACTGGGCACGGTCTCTTACACGACGCGCCCGCCCCGATGGCGATCGCGCTGGTGCTGCTGGCGCTCGGCTCGGGCGGCGCCGGGTTGTTCGGCATCCCGGCGGTGCTCCGCGGGAACAATGCCATCGAGCATTACCTGGCCCCGAGCTTCCGCGCGATCGGCGGGCCGGAAATCATCGAGACGGCGTACGAGAACCACAGTCTGGAAGTCGGTCTGATGTTGTTCTCCGTGCTCGTCGCCGTCGCCGGCATCGCGGTCGCGTCGATGATCTGGCTCAGGAATCCTCAGATTGCCGCGAACCTGGCGGCGCGCTTCAAGGGCCTGCACACGCTGCTCTACAACAAGTATTTCGTCGACGAGGCCTACGACGCCACGCTGGTGCAGCCGATCAAGAGGACCTCGACCGGCCTGCTGTGGCGCGGCGTCGATGCCGGCTTGATCGACGGCACGGTCAACGGCGTCGGCCTGGTCGTGCGCGGCTGGAGCGCGGTGCTGCGCCGGATGCAGACCGGATCGGTGCGTGCCTATGCGATGTCGCTGTTCACCGGCGTGGTCGTGATTGTGGGGTATTACCTGTGGCGGTAGGGTTTGAGATGCTGACGGCGCTCATCGCCATCCCGCTCGTCGGTGGGGCGCTGACGCTCGTGACCGGCCGCGGCCGCGACAACCTCGCGCGCCAGGTCGCGCTCGCCGTCTCGCTGGCGACGTTCATCCTCAGCCTGGTGATGTGGTGGCAGTTCGACGCCACCTCCGCGGCCTATCAGTTCGAAGCAAAACACTCCTGGTTGCCGGACTTCGGCGTCTCCTACCACGTCGGCGTCGACGGCATCAGCCTGCTGCTGGTCGTGTTGACAACGTTCCTGACGCCGATCTCGCTGTTGTGCGCGTGGGAGTCGATCGAAGACCGCGTCCGCGAGTTCTGCTTCTTCATGCTCGCGCTCGAGGCGGCGATGATCGGCGTGTTCGTCTCGCTCGATCTCTTCCTCTTCTATGTCTTCTGGGACGCGATGCTGATCCCGATGTACTTCCTGATCGGCATCTGGGGCTACGACCGCCGCATCTACGCCGCGATCAAGTTCATCCTCTACACCATGGCCGGCAGCGTGCTGATGCTGATCGCGATCCTGTGGATCGCGTATTACCACCAGTCGGTCACCGGCGTGCCGAGCTTCGACCTCGTCGATCTCTACGCGCTCGACATCCCGCGCGCGCTGCAGACCTGGTTGTTCCTGGCGTTCGCGGTCGCCTTCGCGATCAAAGTGCCGCTGTTCCCGTTCCACACCTGGCTGCCGGACGCCCACGTGCAGGCGCCGACCGCCGGCTCGGTGATTCTGGCCGGCGTGCTGCTGAAAATGGGCACCTACGGTCTGTTGCGCTTCGCGTTCCCGCTGTTCCCGGCGGCGGCGCTGGAGTTCGCGCCGTGGATCGCGTTGCTCGCGGTGATCGGCATTGTCTACGGCGCGCTGGTGGCGATGGTGCAGCCGGACATGAAGAAGCTGGTCGCCTACTCGTCAGTGAGCCACCTCGGCTTCGTCGTCCTCGGCCTCTGCGCGCTCAACGTCAACGGCGTGCAGGGCGCGGTCTATCAGATGCTGGCGCACGGCATCTCGACCGGCGGGCTGTTCCTGATTGTCGGCATGCTCTCGGATCGGCGGCACACGCGTGCGATCGCCGAATACGGCGGCCTCAAGAGCGTCACGCCGAAGCTGGTCGCGGCGTTCCTGCTGATCACCCTGGCATCGGTCGCGCTGCCGGGGATGAACGGGTTCGTCGGCGAATTCCTGATTCTGCTCGGCGCGTTCGGCAGCACCGCCATCGGCGGCGCGCGGGTCTACACCGCGGTTGCCGCCACCGGCGTGATTCTCTCCGCCGTCTACATGCTGTGGATGTTCCAGCGCGTCAACTACGGACCGATGACCAACGACAAGAACCGCGGCCTCCGCGATCTGAGCCTGCGCGAATGGATCGTCATCGCGCCGATATGCGCGATGTGCGTGGTCATGGGCGTCATCCCGAACTGGTTCCTGAAGCCGATGGAGCCGTCGGTGCGCAAGGTGATTGAAGAAGTCGTCGGCGCCAACCGGACGCAGAACACTCAGAATCGCGCCGGGACGCCGGGAAGCGCCGGGACGCCGAGTGCGGAACTCGCACGCACGCCAGAGGCGGGGAAGTAGTGATGCTCAAAGACATCGTCCCCGTCATCCCGGTCCTGATCGTCACCCTGTCGGCGTGCGCGGTGCTGATTGCCGAGTCGTTCCGCCGCAAGGACGACTGGATGCCGATGGAGATCCTCGCCATCATCGGCCTGGTCGGCGGGATCGCGACGTCGGTGTTCCTGTGGGGCCGCAATGCCGTCGGCTTCGGGGTCATTGTCGTCGACAACTACACGATCTTCTTCAACGTGATGATCTGCGCGATCGGGCTGTTGACGGTGCTGATCTCGTCGGGCACCGCCGAGCGCGACCACCTGCCGACCGGCGAGTACTACGCGCTGATGTTGTTCTCGGTGGTCGGCATGATGCTGATGGGCGCGACCAACGACCTGCTGGTGATTTTCGTCGCGCTCGAGATCATGTCGCTCGCGGTCTACGTCATGACCGGCATCAAGCGCACCAGCGAAGCCGGCGCTGAAGCGGCATTCAAGTACTTCGTGCTCGGCGCGTTTTCGAGCGCGTTCTTTCTCTACGGCATCGCGCTGACCTACGCCGCGACCGGATCGACCAAGCTCGACGCGATCGGCCTTCATGTGGCCGGCTCGGCGCAGCAGCCGGGCATGCTGCTGCTTCTCGCGATGGCGATGCTGATGGTCGGCTTCGGTTTCAAGGTCGCGGCCGTGCCGTTTCACGCCTGGACGCCGGACGCCTATCAGGGCGCGCCGACGCTGGTCACCGGCTTCATGTCGACGGGCGTAAAGGCGGCGGCGTTCGCGGCGTTCGTGCGCGTGTTCCTCGCCGCGCTCGAGCCGATGCGGCTCGACTGGATGCCGATCCTCTCGGCGATGGCCGGCCTGACCATGATCCTCGGTGCCGTCGTCGGTGTCGCGCAATCGAGCGTCAAGCGCATGCTGGCCTACTCGAGCATCGCGCATGCGGGTTATCTGCTGGTCGGCCTGGTCGCGGCGAACTCGGCGGGGAAGGCCGCGATCCTCTTCTACCTCGTCGCCTACGCAGTCACCAACCTCGGCGCCTTCGGCGTGCTCGCGGCGCTGACGACCAACGATCGACCGCACGACGACATTCGCGATTTCGCCGGCCTCGGCTACGAACGCCCCGGTCTGGCGGCGCTGATGACGGTGTTCCTGCTCTCGCTCGGCGGCTTTCCGCCGACCGTCGGCTTCGTGGCCAAGTGGTACATCTTCAACGCCGCGGTGCAGGAGAACTTGATCGCACTGGCAGTGCTCGGCGTGCTCACGAGCGTCGTCTCGGTCTTCTTCTACCTCCGCATCGTCGTGCAGATGTACATGACGGAAGAGAAGGCGCCCGGCCATCGTCCAGGAGTGCCCGCGGTGGCGATGGTCGGCATCCTGCTCGCGCTGATTGCCGTGTTTTATCTCGGCGTCCTGCCGGGACAGCTGCTCGATCTCGCGAAGGAATCGGTCGCGTCGATCTTCTGACGGCTTACGGCTTACGGCTTACGGCTTACGACTTACGGCTCCAGGGCTCGGTGTCAGGGCCCTCTCGAGCGCGAACGCCAGCTGGTCGTCGTCGGCCGGATCGACCGTCCGCAGATCCAGCCTGACCGCGTCCTGTTCGATGCGGCTGATGACGTGTGGCGTGCCGCACCGCAGCGTCCGCTCCAGGGCCGGAACGTCGTCACTCCTGATCGCGACCAGCGCCGTCGGCAGCGCCGAGCCAGGCGCGCTGCCGCCGCCGATCGTGGAGACGCCGTCGGTCACGTCTGTAATTACGCCGGGCGTTTTTTTCAGGGCGGACGCCAGCGCCTCAGCGCGGGCCGCGATGTCGTCGCGGGTCATCGTCAGCATCCGATAAACCGGAATCTGGTCACGCGCCGGCGCCTGCTGCCAGAGCGCCAGCGTCGCGTCGAGTGCAGCGTAAGTGAGCTTGTCGGCGCGCAGCGCGCGCATCAGCGGATGCTTGCGCGCGCGCTCGATCGCTTCGCGGCGACCGACGACGATCCCGGCCTGCGGTCCGCCGAGGAGTTTGTCGCCGCTGAACGCGACCAGATCGGCGCCGGCGCGGACGCTGGCGATGACCGTCGGCTCGTCGCGCAGCGCAGGAACTGCCTCCGCCTCGACCACGCCGAGCCAGCCGCTGCCGAGATCTTCGAACAGCGGCAGATTGAAGCGTCGGGCGAGGGCGGTCAGCTCGCCGAGAATCGGACGCTCGGTAAACCCGTCAATCCGGAAATTCGACGGATGGACGCGCAGGATCATGGCAGTGCGGTCCGAAATCGCCGCGGCGTAGTCGTTGGCGCGGGTGCGGTTGGTGGTCCCGACTTCGCGCAGCGTCGCGCCGGACTGCGCCATGACATCGGGTACCCGAAAACCGCCGCCGATCTCGACCAGCTCGCCGCGCGAGACGATCACTTCGCGGCCGGCGGCGTGCGCGGCCAGCACGAGCATGGTCGCGGCGGCGTTGTTGTTGACGACGAGCGCGGCTTCGGCGCCGGTGAGCGCGAGCAGGCGTGATTCTGCGTGCACGTGCCGATGCCCGCGCGCGCCGGCGTCGAGGTTATATTCGAGATTGGCGTAGCCGGCGGCGGCGTCGCGGATTCGATCGAGCGCGACTTCCGCCAATGGCGCGCGGCCGAGATTCGTGTGCAGGATTACACCGGTCGCGTTGATGACCCGGCGCAGGGAAGGCGCGGCGTCAGCGGCCAGCCGGCTCAACGCCGCCTGTTCGATCCATCGCGCGACCGCGTCGCCGTCGATTTGTTCTGGCCGCTGGCGGAATTGATCAGCCGCGGCGCGGAGAGCCGCGGTGACGCGAGCCTGTCCCTCGCGTGCGATCGCGTCCGCCAACGCGGCGCGCTTCAGCAGCGCGTCGATTGAAGGAATGTGTCGCGCTGAGGCCATCGCGTGAGTTGCCCGGTCGGGGACGAGAGGATACCATTTCGGTGCGTGACCGAGCCCAAACCCCTGCCGGAAGTGCCCGATCGCGTGCTGCCGGAAACGCCGGAATACCGCCCGCTCGAGCGCTTCTGGCCGTACGCCGAGCTCGAGGAACAGCCGAGCGAGGACGAGCTGGCCAAGCTCCACCCCGAGCTGCGCGAAGTGCTGTTTGGCGCGCCATCGCGCCCGTTCAACATCTCGATCGTCTTCCCGGTGTTCGGCGGCGAGAATTTTCCCCGCGCCCTGGCGCTGGCCAGGGCCTCGGACGAGTACACCGAGTTCACGGCAGCCGGCGCGACGCGCCATCGCGCCAGGTTCTTTCCCGGCCCGGCGGCATCGCGGCTTCGCGACCTTTACGAACTGGTCGCGCCAGTACCGGAGACGGACGTGCTCATCGACGATCGGCCCGTGCCTTACGCGCGCGAGCTCTGGCTGCCGCTGGTCTGGTTTCTGATTAAGTGAGGACGACGATCGAGGAAGGTGACGCGGGCGGGAGGTTGAGGGACCGGAAACGCGATCCGGTCCCCCAAGGTGGTCAACTAGCTCGGCTTGGTGACGTTGCCGGCCTGCGGTCCCTTCGGACCGTCGACGATCTCGAATTCGACCTGCTGGCCTTCCTCGAGCGTCCTGAAGCCGGAGCCTTGAATCGCGGAGAAGTGAACGAACACGTCGTTGCCTCCCTCGCGCTCAATGAATCCGTAGCCCTTCGCGTTGTTAAACCACTTAACCTTGCCGGTGATACGCATGCACTTGCTTCCTTACGAATTGCGACGAAGTTCGCCGCCCTGCCCCCCGTCGACCAACAACGCGAACGCGACGGGATACAAAAAAAGACCGCAACATGCGGTCTCAGCTCGACGCCGGCTCGCCCAACGTCAACCGGAGACATTAGTGGAGGTCCCGCAAGTTGTCAAGACTTAGCCCAGAAGTGGTAAAGCGCGCGCTGCTCAGCGTGTCCGATAAAACCGGCCTGGTGCCGCTTGGCCAGGCCCTCGTGGCCGGCGGTTGGCAGCTGGTTTCGACCGGGGGCACGGCCAGGGCGCTGACCGCCGCCGGACTGCCCGTGACCAACGTCTCGGACGTCACCGGCTTCCCGGAGATGATGGACGGCCGGGTCAAGACCCTGCACCCCAAGGTGCATGGGGGAATTCTGGCGCGCCGCCACGTCGCGTCCGACCTCGAGTCGCTGGCGGCCCACGGCATCGGGACCATCGACCTCGTCGTCGTCAATCTCTATCCCTTCGCCCGGGCCGCGGCGCGCACCGACATCGCCTTCGACGACCTCGTCGAGGAGATCGACATCGGCGGTCCCAGCATGGTGCGGGCCGCCGCGAAAAATTTTCGCGACGTCCTCGTCGTCGTCGAGCCGGCCGACTACGATCGCGTGCTCACGGCGCTGGCGTCGCCCGACGGACCGTCATTGTCGTTCCGTTTCGATCTGATGCGGCGCGCGCTGGCCCACACCGCGGCCTACGACACGGTGATCGCGTCCACGCTGGCCGGCGTCAGCGTCGACGATGCCACCGGCGCGTTCGCGCGACCGTCGGCATCCAGCGACGCGCTGCCGCAGACGTGGTCACCGCGGCTGACGAAAATCCGCGATCTGCGCTACGGCGAGAATCCGCACCAGCGTGGCGCCTGGTACGCCGATGGCCAGTCTGGCTTCAGCGCCGCGACCGTGCATCAGGGCAAGGAGCTCTCGTTCACCAATCTGCTCGATCTCGATGCCGCCGCGCGAATCGCCCTTGAATTCGACGAACCGGCCGCGGTCGTGATCAAGCACACGAATCCGTGCGGCGTCGCCACTGGATCGTCGGTCGCCGACGCCTACGTGCGGGCGCGCGAGGCCGACGCGTTGTCGGCGTTTGGCGGCATCGTCGGTCTCAACCGGCCGATCGATCTCGAGACCGCGCGCGCGCTGACCTCGACGTTCATCGAGGCGGTGATCGCGCCGGCGATCGCCGACGGCGACGACATCCGCGCCCAGTTGGCGACGAAACAGAATCTGCGGGTGGTCACGGCGTCGTTCGCCGGACTCGACGACGCGCGCGACGCGCGATCGATTCTCGGCGCCTGGCTGGTGCAGGCGCGCGATCGCGTCGCCGAAGCCAGCGCCCCGTGGCCGGAGGGCGACGCGCCCCGGGTGGTGACGTCCCGCGCGCCGTCGGCGGAGGAGTGGGAGGCGCTGCGGTTTGCGTGGCGAGTCTGCGCCCATGTGAAATCCAACACCGTCATCTTCACCGGCCGTGATGCGACCCTCGCCGTCGGCGCCGGGCAGATGAGCCGCGTCGACGCCGTGAAAACCGCGGTGATGAAGGCCAGCGGGCGACTCAAGGGCTCGGTCGTCGCGTCCGATGCGTTCTTCCCGTTCCGCGACGGCCTCGACGCCGTGGCCGCCGCCGGCGCCACCGCGATCGTGCAACCGGGCGGATCGGTGCGCGACGAAGAAGTGATTGCCGCCGCGAACGAGCACGGCCTGGCGATGGTCTTCACGGGACGGAGACACTTCCGACACTGATGCGCCGCTCGCTGCTGATCCTTCTGGCGCTCGGTGGTCTCACCTTCCTCTGGGGACTGGGACACTCGGCGATTCAGGATTCCGATGAGGCGTTCTACGCCGAGGCCGCGCGCGAGATGGTCGGCAGCGGCGACTGGGTCGTGCCGCACGACAACTTCGAAGAGCGACTTCAGAAGCCGATCCTGTACTACTGGCTGACCGCGGCGACCTACGCCGTCGCCGGCGTCTCCGAAGCGGCAGCGCGCTTCTGGGCGGGCGCAGCCGGACTCGGCCTGGCGCTGATCGCGTGGGCGGCGGCGAGGCGCTGGTACGACGAGTTGACCGGCCTGATTGCCGGAGCCATTGTCGCGACGAGTTTCGGCTTCGTGCCGATCGCCCGCCAGGCGCTCCCCGACGTGCCGTTCGCGTTTTTTGTCAGCGTGACCATTTGGGCGGCGATCGAAGCGTCGCTGGCGCCGCCGCGCGCAAGCGGGCGATGGCTCTATGTCGCGTCGGCCGCCGCCGGACTCGCGATGCTGACGAAGGGCCCGCTCGCGGTGGTGCTGCCCGGCGCCGTCCTGCTGCCGCTGCTGATTTGGGAGCGACGCCGCGGCGACGGCGGCGGCGCCACGTTCGCCGCCGCGATCCGCCCGGCGCAGTTCGCGATCGCCGCGGCGATCTTCCTGGCGGTCGCGGTGCCCTGGTTCGCCGCGATCACCGAGCGGCTCGGCGCCGGCTATCTGACCCGGTTTTTCTTCGAAGAGAACCTCGAGCGTTTCGGCACCTCGCGCTACAACGAACGGCGCTCGGTGTTTTTCTACTTTCCAATCATCGCCGGCGGGCTGCTGCCGTGGTCGGTCTTCGGCGCGCTGTGGCTGCGCCCGCTGATCCGCTGGGTCGGCCGCGCGCGCGCGATGCTTCCGGCCGAGCGCCGCTTGACCTGCTGGGCGCTCGGTCCGCTCGCGGTGTTCATGACGTCGGTGGGGAGCCAGCCGCGCTACATCCTGCCGTGCCTCGTGCCGCTGGCCGTGCTGCTGGCTCGCGCCATCTCGACACACGTGCAGGCGCGCGCCAGGACATTTTCGCTGACCGCGCTGGCGGCGGGCGCGGTGATGGTGCTGCTCGGCGCGCTGGTCTGGCGGGCGCGTCCGCTGCTCGTCGCGGCCAACCCGTCGTGGACGCACATCGAGCCGGCGCTGATGATCGCTGCCGGCGCCGCCGCGATCATCGCCGCCTGGATCATGCCGCCGCGGCGCGCACTGGCGGCGCTGACCGTCTGCGCGGCGGTGACGGTGATCGCGTTCGAGAGTTCGGTTCGCGTCCTCGGCCGGCCTGAGCCGGTGGAGGTGGTCGCGGCTGCCGCCCGGCAGGCCGGTCCGGTGCCGGCGATTTGCGCGTGCGGCGCGTTCGCTCGCAGCCTGACCTTCTACACCCACGTGCCGACGGTCGTCGGCGCGACCGAGGACGAGGTCGTCGATTTTCTCTCGAAGAGCGATCGCGTCCTCGCCGCCATCGATTCGAAGATGCTGGCGCAGGTCGAGACGCGAATGGGGAAGTCGTTTCCGCGCCTGACCGAAGTCACGTATCTCGACTCGGCGGCATGGCAGCGGGTGGATTCACTGCGATCACCCGATCCGAAGCGCCTGCAGCGTGTCATCCTGATCAGCAATCGATGAGCGCGATGCCGCGCTGGATCTTCGTGCTGCTCGCCGCGGCGTTCGCCGCTCGCCTCGCGTTCGGTCTCGCCGGCGAGCTCTGGGGACCTGACGAGCTGCAGATTTTTCTCATCGGGCTGCAGTACTACACGACCGGGCAGTGGCCGCTGTACGGTCCGGACGTCGTTTACACGCAGACGCAAGTGCCTGGCGGGCTGCAGGGTCTGCTCATCGGCGGGCCGATGCGTCTGCTCGCCGTGCCGGAAGCGCCGTACGTCCTGCTGAATCTGCTGTCGTTCGCGGCGCTGGCGCTGCTCGCGTGGTACATCGGGAAGCGCCTGCCGTCGGTGCCGCGCTGGTTCCTGTGGCCGTGGATCTTCTTCAGTCCGTGGACGCTCGATCTGTCGACGCACATCACCAACCCGTCGTACGTGCTGTTCGGAGCGGTGCTGTTCTTCGTCAGCGCCTGCGAACTCGTGCCGGCGCTGAGAACCGGCGCGTTGCCGGCCGGTGCCGCGTACTTCGGCCTCGGCTTCGGCATGCTCTGGGTCTACCAACTGCATCTGTCGGCGTCGCTGCTGGGGCCGATCGCGGTGGTCGTCGTTGTGCTGGCGGCGCGCGAGGACTGGCGACGCGTGGCCCGCGGCGTTCCGTTTCTCGCCGCCGGCGCCGCACTCGCGGGCGCCACGCTGCTGCCAACACTGATGTCTGCCGGCGTCGTCGGCGTCGCCGGTGCGACGCGGGCCAACATGGCGTTCGAACCGGAAAACCTGTTACGGCTGCCGGATGTCGCCGCCAAGTTCTTCTCGTTCGGCAGCTTCGAACTGCCGCGCTTCGTCGGGGCGAGCACCGACGAACGCCTTGCGTTCCTCGAGCATTACTGGTGGGCGGCCCCGTTTGCGGCGTTCGCGGCGCTGTGCGGCATCGCGCAAACCGTAGTGCTGATCGTCGGCTTGATCTGGCCCGGCAGTGGTCAGCGCGGTTGGCCCGCCGTCAAGATCGCCACCATCCTGCTGCTGGCGATGCTGTGTCTCGCCTTCGCTTTCTCGATCAAGGAGCCGGCGTCGCACGCGTTCTACGTGATGTTGCCGGTCGTCGAGATCTACGCGTTCTACTGGTGGGATCGACTGCTGCGCGACCGTCGCATCCGCGCGCTGGCCGTGGCGCTGCTCGTCGCCGGCGCGGTGACGCACGTCGCGCTCGCGATCAGGAACTTCAGGGAGCGCTCGCTCTACGTCAATCGTCCGCTGGTGATGCGCGCGATCGACGAGAAGGACTATCGCATCGTCGGTGAACGGCGGCCCGACGCGTGGCGCAGGGGGGAAACGCCTCGGTAGGCTCATGGCTCATGGCTCATGGCTCAGCGCCACAAGCTTTGTGCACAGAGCCCTGAGCCCTGAGCCCTGAGCCTAGTTCCACTGGATGCGCGGCAAGTACGGCCCCGCGATCAGCCGCAGCAGCATCAACGCCAGCCACAGCGTCGCCGGCCACACCGGCACGCGGGCGTCGAGCCAGGCGATGAACGCGCGAATCCGCGGCCACGACCGCCACGCGATCACCGCGCCGGCCGCGGCGATCGCGTGCGTCGCCGGGAAGACGTAGCGCTCGGCAACGCGACTCGCCGGGCTCATCATCAACATCAGCAACGCCGCGTAGGCGACCGCGAACAGCAGGCCGCGCGATGTGGTGCTGCCGCTCGCCGTCAGCCAGCTGCGTGCCGATGCGCGGTGCCGCCACAAGAACACCAGTAGCGCCACGCTCCACGGCGCCGGATGCCAGAGGATGCGGCTGAGATAGAAACCGAGATGCGTCGCGAATTCGATCAGGTTGTTGAGCGGCGTCGCCACCGTCACGTCGCCCATCTGCCGCTCCCAATAGCGCGACCAGAACGGCAGCCCGGTGGCGGCGTGATGCCAGGTGTCGTAGAGCCACATCGCGCCGCCGATCGCCGCGACGCCGGCGGCGATCGCGACGATCGGACGCCCGATCGTGCCCGGCCGCCGCGTCGGATTGATCACCGCCCACACCCCGGCGGCCAGCAGCAGCATGATCACGAACGCGCCTTTGATCCAGAGGCCCGCCGCCAGGCCAAGCGCAACGAGCGTCAGCCAGATCCAGGACTCGCGGACCCGATCGATGCCAACGAGCGTAATCAGCAGCGCGGCCAGCAGCGGATACTCCTGGTTCGCCCGCAACCGGAAGATGAATGCCACCGGCATCAGCTGAATCAGCGCCATCGCCGCGCGCGCGTCGTCGCGCGCGGTGACGTCGCGGACCAGGATCGCGATCAGCAGCACCACCGCGATGTTGATGGCGACGCCGACGACATACGCGCTCTGTTCGGCCGGCACGCCAAGCCGCGCCAGCGCCGCGGGCAACAGGAACGTCCCGGCCGGATGTTCGAGAAACGGGCCCTCGACGCCGATGCGTTCCCAGAAGCCCCACCATTGCGGGGCCACCCACTGCGACGCCGGTTCCTGCGCGAGCCGCGCGGACAGGCCCGCGTAAAGCTCCGAGTCCGGG
>DASUGM010000229.1:0-16623 GCA_036274055.1 Vicinamibacterales bacterium
GTATAGTCTATCTATACATGGAGCTCTTACCCGGCACGCTTGACCTGCTGATCCTTCGCGCCCTTGTCCTCGAGCCGAACCACGGGCTGGGTATCTCCCGTCGCATCGACCAGATGACCGGCGGAACCTTCCAGGTGAAACCCGGGTCGCTCTTCCCCGCTCTCCATCGTCTCGCCGAGCGCGGGTGGCTCGATCCCGAGTGGGGCGAATCCGACAACGGCCGTCGAGCGAAGTACTACAAGCTGACGGCAGCGGGCAGAAAGCAGCTCCGCGAAGAAACGCGGTCATGGGAGACGTTGGCCGCGGCGATGACGCAGGCGCTCAGGACGTAATAGTCGGCGTCAGTTCAGCGCGTGCGGATCCACTCGTCGACGCGCTGCTCCAGCACCGCCATGGGCAGCGCGCCCTGGCTCAAGACGAGATCATGGAACCCGCGGACGTCGAACTTCGCGCCGAGCGTCTGCTCCGCCTTCGTCCGCAGCGCCCGGATCTTCAACTGCCCCATCTTGTAGCCGAGCGCCTGGCCCGGCCAGACGATGTAGCGATCGACTTCGACGGTGATGTCCTGACGCGTCTTCGGCGTGTTCGACGCAAAGAAATCGATCGCCTGATCGCGCGTCCAGTTCATCGAGTGGAGCCCGGTGTCAACGACCAGCCTCACCGCGCGCCACATGTCGTAGGTGAGCTGTCCGAACTTCGCGTACGGGTCCTTGTAGAAGCCCATCTCGTAGCCGAGGCTCTCGGAGTACAGCGCCCAGCCTTCGACGAAGGCGGTGTAGCTCGAGTTGTTGCGAAATGCGGGCAGACCCTCGAGTTCCTGACCGATCGCGATCTGCAGGTGATGTCCCGGCACCGCCTCGTGCATCGTCAGCGCTTCCATTTCCCAGCGCGGGCGCATGTCGAGCTTGTAGGTGTTGGCGAAAAAGTTCGCCGGACGGCCGGCGCGGAGCGAGCCCGGCTGGTAGTACCCCGTCGTCTGTGATGGCGCGATCGCGTCCGGGACGGGCGCGACGCCGTATGGCGTTTGCGGGAGCCGGCCGAACAGCCTGGCCAGCTCGGGCTCGATGCGTTTGGTGATGTCGCGGTAGCCAGTCAGCAGCGCCGGCGCGTCCTTGTAGAAAAACTGTGGGCTGGTGCGAAGAAAAGTGGCGAAGTCGGCGAACGACCCTTTGAACTTCGTCTCCGTGATGACGGCGTCCATCGCGGCGCGAATGCGCTTCACTTCGGCCAGGCCAATCTCGTGGATTTGCTGCGGCGTCTCACCCGTCGTCGTGTGCCACCTGACGTTGTACCCGTACATCTTGTCGCCGCCGTCGAGAGCAGCGACGCTCGTGGTCTCGCGGCATGCGGGCAGATACGTCGTGGTGAGGAAGTCGAACAGTTTTTGGAACGCCGGCCTGGTGCGCGTGTTGAATGCGGCGTCGGCGGCGGCGGCGAGGCGCTGCTGATCCGCGGCGGCGATCGCGGCCGGCATCTTGCGAAACGCCTCGAGGAGTGGGCTCTTCGCCGCGTCGACGATTTGCCCCTGAACTTGCGACGGCACATCGCGGAACGTGATCTTCGGCGGCGTCCAGCCGCGCTTCATTCCCTGCTCCATCAGCGCGATCGTTTGATCGACCAACGCAGGCACAGCCTCGAGTCGCTTGACGATGTCCTCGTAGTCGAGGACGGACGCCGCCGGCATCTGCGAAATCACCAGCGGCACGTCCTGCGCCAGCCCTTCGAGCTGGTTCATCGGCATGCGCAAGTTGTGCGGGATCACGCCGCGAATCGGCACCGCCTCGTTGTCCCATTCGAGCCCGGCGACGGCGGCGTCGACGACGTCTTTGTAGAGGTCGAAGTTGAGCTGGTCCGCGGCGGTGAGCGTGGCGCGATTGATCGCGGCCAGTTTCTGAGCTGTGCTGCGGACGTAGGTCGCGCGCGCGGCAATCGCCGGCGCGGAGTAGTCGGTCCACCCGGCGTGGCGGCCGGGATGCCCGAACGAAGTCGCCAGCTCGGGATGCTGGGCCATCCAGTACGACCAGTCGGCGTCGAGCAGGGCCTGGAGTTCGCCGGTCGATGGCGGGGCGCCGCCCGGGGCCTGGGCGGTGCAGGCGACGGAGATCAGGGCCGTCAAGAAGATCAGCGCGAGCGCGACCCGGCGCATGCGCGAATCATAACTTGGCGTTATCGGGAAGGGAGCCTGAAGCCGATCGCCCAAGACCGAGAGCCCAAAACCAAGCGCAGGTTCTAAGCCTGTCTGAGCCAGGTCTCGGCGTCGGTTTGATCGTCGAAGACCCCGAGTCGAAGCCAGCCGGCGACCAGAGACGAGAAGGTCCGCGCGATGCCGAACGTCGAGTCGTCCTTGACGATCACCGCTCGACGCGCGACGTTGTGATCGTCGAACGTGCGTCGCGCAAAGTGGGCCACCGCGAGCATGTCGCGTGCGGAGAGTCCCGCCGGTTCGACGTTCCGGGCATCAATCAATTCTGGGACGCTGTGCTTTCCGGCGCGCCGGACGTCGCCCACGTACTGCCGGACGTCCGCAAGGGTGACGGGCCCGGATACCGTAGTACGAATCAGACGTTCGTGACGGTCGAGTTCGTGTTGGATTGGCATTGGGGAGAAATGCCTCCGATGGGCGGATATTCTGGTACTCCCTGAGAGCGTGCAATGGCACGAAGGTGCGTAAACTTTTGCCCGAGCGATTTCGAGTCCGATGTGGCCATGGAGCGCCGCGTCGAGTCCCGGAAATCGTTCGGAGCCGGTTCTCGCGCCTTGCAGAATCGAAAACCGCTCCCGGCTGCTATAATTGGACGTTCTGGTCGACGTCGCGAGCCCGCCAGGCGCGACGTTGCAGGCGGAAGTGGCGGAATTGGCAGACGCGCAAGCCTCAGGAGCTTGTTGGAGCAATCCAGTGGGGGTTCGAGTCCCCCCTTCCGCACCATCCCCGATCGTTCGCCCGGCCCAACAACCAGCATCGCCGTCGACCGATAACTTAATCGGCCATGGAAGCAAAGCAGCTTGGCGCCCAGCCCGAGCTCGCCCCACGCTCTCGCGTTTCGCGTCTCGATCCGATCATGACGGTGGCCGTCGCTTATGTGGCCGCCGCGTGGATAGTGCAAGTGTGGCTCGGCCGGCCGATGCACCTGTTCGACAGCATTCCGACGTTTGGCATCGGCCTCCTGGTTTCCAGTGCCGCCTTCTTCCTCCTCCAGCTCCGGCGCGGCAGGACTTGCGTCAGTGCGGGCGAAGCCCTCCCATTCCTCATCACCGTGCTGTTGATGCAGAGTGCGTTTCACAGCCTCAAACTCACGCTCGGACACACGGTCGGTTTTCCGCTTGATCGGGTCTGGATGACCATCGACGCTGCGTTACACGGCGGCGATCCTGGTGCATGGCTCCATCGCTGGCTGTCCAACGCTGCGCTCCGCACAATTGACGGGCTGTACGCCTTCTGGTTCTTGATTGCGCTCGCCGTGACCACGTTCTGTGCCTGGACCACGCATCCGCTGGCGCGCCGCGCGCGCTTCGGATGGGTACTGGTTTGGATTGTGGTCGGCACCATTGGCGCATGGCTCGGTGCCAGCGCCGGACCGGCCTACTTCGAGGCGGTTACCGGCGATGCCCGCTTCGCGCCGCTCCTGGCCCGCCTCGACCAGACACATGTTCTCGCGCGTTCCGTCCAGATCGATCTGTGGACCATCCAAACGCGAGACCTGCATGTTCCATTCGCAGGCGTCTCGGCCATGCCGAGTATGCACGTCGCCGGCGCGGTCTTCGCGGCGCTGCTGGCATCGGCCATTTCGCGTTCGCTCGGCGTCGTCCTTTGGATCCTGACGATTGGCATCCAGATCGGATCCGTGGCGCTCGGCTGGCACTACGCCATCGACGGCTACGTCGGAGGCCTGATGGCGTGGGGCTGCTGGTGGATTTCAGGGTTGGTGTCCGGCAAGTGACGAAGCGCCTGGCAGAAGCCGCAGGACTGCTGTGGATGTGCCTGGGGATCGCAAGGGTCGTCCAGACGATCTGCGTCGTCGACCCGGTTACAGTGGATTTTCACGGCTTCTACGCGAGTGGCTTCGTCGCTCGGACCGGCCAGCTGTGGGCGGGCGACCCGCCATATCCGAACTTCAATTCGCCAGTGTTCGCGGACTTGCTGGCGCCGCTTTCCCTTCTGCCGATCGCCTCGGCGTGGTGGATTTGGACACTGGCGGGCGCGCTTTCGCTGACGCTGACGCTCTGGACTCTTTGGCGCGCAGGCCTCATCCGGACTGCACAGTGGCCGTGGGTGATCGGCGCGCTGGGCCTGTGTCAACCAGCGATTCAGACATGGTGGCACGGCCAGGTGACCTGGTTGCTGCTCTATCCGATCACTCGCGCGTGGCTGAGTCGGTCTGCGATCATCAGCGGCCTCTGGCTGGCTCCCGTGATCGCGTTGAAGCCGCCGCTCGCATTGATCGCCGTGCTGCTACCGCTACGAACCGCACTGACTGCGGCGGCAGTCTCGGCTGCGATCAGCCTGACGGACGCTGCGCTCTTCGGTTTTCAGCGCTGGTGGCAATGGGTGGCAGACGCACTTGGAGCCACAGGCCTTCGCGAACCGGCGAACGCTTCTTACTTCGGTGTCGCATCCCGGCTCCAATTTGGGTGGAGCGAAGCTACGGTGTCGCTGGCTGATGTGTCCGTCTGGTGGTGGATGGGCTGGGGGTGCCTAGGCGCGCTTGCCGTATGGCTTGCCATCGGCGCGCAGACGCCATTGCGCCGCTGGATTGTCGCGCTCAGTGCCGGGACATTCCTTCAGCCGCTTGGATGGACGTACTACATCGTCTGGTGGCTGGGCCCGATGCTTGCCGTCTGGCGAACGACACCGGTGTCGATCGCGTCGGTGGTGCTCCTCACCGAACCGGTCCTGATTTTGACGGCCGTCACCACCTCGCGCATGCCTGCCCTGAATCTGCTGGCGCTCTCACAGTGCGCGATCGGATTGGTGACCCTGGCAGCAACGCTCTATACGGAATCGGGTCAACGCCGTGCCTCGCCACAAGAGTAGCAAGCGCCTCAGAGAAGCCGCCGGCCTGATCTGGATGTGCGCCGGTGTAGCCCGACTGGTGCTCTCGCTTCTCGCTGTCGATCCCGCCTCGACCGACTTTCATGGCTTCTACGCAAGTGGGTTTCTTCTGCGGACGGGTCGGGCGTGGGCCGACGGAGCCTCGGTTTTCACGCCGAATCTCAATCCGCCAACGTTCAACACGTTGATTGCCCCACTGACGTTGCTGCCGCTTCACGCCGCATACTACGCGTGGAACGCGATTGGCCTGGTCAGTCTGATCGCGAGTCTCCGGCGGTTGCATCGCGCGCATCCGATCCGCGCTGCGGCGTGGCCATGGATCGTCGGAGCGGTGGGCTTGTCGCTGCCGGCGATCCAAACCTGGACACAAGGGCAAGTTGGCTGGGTACTTCTCTATCCGGTCACGCGCGCGTGGTTGTCGCGCGCGGAAATCTCCGCCGGGCTTTGGCTGGCGCCCGTGGTGTTGATCAAACCGCCGCTCGCGTTGATGACCCTGCTGCTCCCGGTCCGAACGTGGCTGAGCGCCGGTCTCGTCTCGGCGGCCGCGGCGGCGGTACACATCGCGGTCGTGGGCCTACCGCGCTGGCGCGTTTGGCTCGACACGGCGATTGGCGCGCCGACGATTCGCGAGCCCGCCAATGCGTCGCTGCTCGGCATCGCCGCACGGTTCCAGTTCGGCTTGACCGGCGAGGCGCCGGTGGCTGGGCTTTCGCTCGCCTGGTGGGGCCTGTGGGTAGCAAGTGGGCTGGCGATTGCCCGGCTGGCATATCGGTCCGATTGGGACAAGCGCTGGCTGGCAGCGTCGTTTGGCGGCGTGTGGTTGAATCCGCTCGGCTGGGCGTACTACGTCGTCCTATGGTTGGGGCTGATCCTCCGCCACGCGCGCTTTTCGTGGCCGATGGCTGCCGCGGTGGCACTCCTGACCGAACCGATCCTGATCGGCTTGGCGTCAGCGACGCGGCAGACGCCGCTCTACGTGTTCTCGCTCTCTGCCTGCGCGGCGGGCGTGGCCTTGCTGGCGATCATTCTGTGGCCGCGCGCTGATGAGCACGCATAATCATCGCGTCTTGCCGAGCGTGCGCCTCCTGGTTCTCGGCGCGCTGCTGTTCGCCGCGTCGTTTGTCGGCGCCGACGGCGCGAATCGAAGCGGTCCGCGTCCTGACATCAGGGATCCGGATCTCTACGCCGCCGTGGTTTCCCGCATCGCTGCCGGCGAGAACTACTACGCGGCGTTGCGTGAGGAACTGCCGGCGCGCGGTTACGCGGTGCGACCATTGTTTCACTGGCGGCTGCCGACGTTGGCCTGGCTCCTCGCCGCACTGACGCCGGCGTGGGCAGCAGTGTGCCTGTGGACGATCGGCGCGCTTGCCATCGCCGCATGGGCGCCGATCCTTCAGCCGCGCTGGTATCTCACCCCCGGCCTGGTGTTTCTGGCGCCGCTGTGGCTGGCCTTCGACGCTCCATCTGTGTATCTCCATGAGCTCTGGGCCGGCGAGCTGATCGCGGTCGCGCTCGCGCTTTGGCTGCGCGAGTCACGCTGGGCTCTGCTCGCTGCCGCCAGCGCGCTGGCAATTCGCGAGCACGCCGTCCTGTTCGTCGTCATCGTCGCGACCGTTGAGGCCATGCGATCGTGGAAGCGTGCCGCGCCGTGGATCGGCTTGCTCATCGCCGCGGCGATCGGTTTCGTGGTGCACGCAACGCTGGTTCTGTCAGCGATGCCGCCTGACGGCCTGACAAAAGGTTGGGGCTCAACGCTTGGCTGGGCGTTTGCGGTCAAGACTTCGCAGGTCAACGCTCTGCTGATCGCGGCGCCGTTCTGGGTCGCCGCGCTTGCGAGCAACGCCGCCATCGTCATGCTCTGGCACTGGCGGTCGACGGCTGGACGGGTCACGGCTTCAATCGTGACCATCTACATGGTGATGTTCGCGATCGCCGGCCGTCCCGACAACTGGTATTGGGGACTGCTGATCGGCCCCTTGCTGCCGCTGGGTGTGATCGCGCGGGCACGAGCCAACTCATGAAGTCGTCGTCGTGGCGACCCTTGGCACTGCTGATCCTCGGCGCATCGCTGCTCGTTCCGCGCGTCTCGGCCGCGCTCGCCGACAACGCCGTGCACGATCAGCAGGACTTCGGCATCTTCTATCGCTCCGCGGGCTGCGTCGTCCGTGGCGGCTGCAGTGCTTACCCGGCGACCGAACAAGTCGCGCCAAACCTCGCGCCGCCGCATGCGCTGATGCTGGTGACGCCGCTGCTCCCGCTCGCGCAGCCCGTCGCATACATCGTGTTCCTGCTGTGCAGCACCGTCGTGCTGGCGATGCAGGCCTGGCGGGTGACCCGGACGCTCGGCCTGGTTTTGACTCCGCTCGCCTGGCTCGCCACGGCGGCGGTCGTCGGCAGCTCCGGAGTGATGGAATCGCTGATCACGAGCGGCAATATCTACGCATTCCTGGCCTGGCCCGCGGTTTCCGCCTGGCGACAGTGGCGGCGCGGCAATCTCCTGATCGCCGGCGTCTGGCTCGGCGTGATCGCCTCGTGCAAGGTGCTGGTGTTTCTCGCGTTGTTCTACTTCGTCGTCCACGGCGCCTGGCGAGCCGCGCTGGCGATGGTCGGCACGGCGGCGGCGATCGTCGCCATCGGCGTCGCCGGTTTCGGCAGCGCGCCCTACGCCGCGTGGCTCGAGATGCTGTCGCGCGCGCCGATGAGCGGCCAGTTTCACGACGCGTCGATCATGCAGACGCTGCTGCGCTGGCTCACACCGACGATGCAATTCGTGCCGATAGCGGACGCGGCCGGGCTCGTGCGGCCGATCTGGGCGGCAGCGGCGGGGCTCGTCGCGACGCTGGCGGTGACAGTGCCGCGGCGCGCCGCCGACGCCGCACTACTCGCCGTGCTGAGCGCGGCGCTGCTCGCCTCACCAATCGGATGGATTCTCGCCGCCTGGTGGCTGATCGCGCCGGCAGTTGCGGTGTGGCTGATCGGCGGCAGCTTCGAACGCGCCGCACTCTCGTCGGTCGCAGTCCTGCTCTGGCTGCCGTCAACCCTGCCGCTCGCAGGGCAACCGTCCTCCGTCTTGACACTCACCGTCGGCTCGCTCAATTTCTGGTGCGTGATGACGCTGCTGCTGGTCGCCGTCGCCGCCGGACGCCGTGGCGTGAAGGCCTGACGTGCTGACACGAAAAGATCTCGTCGTCGGCGTCATCGCGGCCGTACTGGCGGTGTGGGGGCTGACGTCGCGCGCCCACGATTCGGGCAACGCCGCGACGGCCGTCGCCAACGGCGCGGACACGGACCTGTACTCCGCCATCGTCGAACGCATGCGCGCAGGCGAACCGTACTATCGCGCCGCCGGTACCGAGTTGTCTGCGCAAGGCTACGCGACGCTGCCGGTGACGAATTGGCGCCTGCCGACACTGGCCATATTCGAAGCGGCATTGCCGGCGTCGAACCTGCAGCCGATTCCGCTCGTCGCCCTCGGCTTGCTCGGGGTCTTCGCGTGGCACCGCGCGGGCGCGTCGCGGGGTCGCGGCGCGTGGGCTGCGGGTCTTGCACTGCTGATGCTCCCGGCCTGGGCGTCGGTCAAAGCGAGCTGGTTTCATGAGCTCTGGGCGGGGCAGTTGATCAGTTTGTCGCTGGCGTTGTGGATCGCCGGCCGGCCGCGGGCGAGCCTCGGCGCCGCCGCGGGCGCGCTCGCCGTGCGCGAGTTGGCCGCAATCTATGTGGTGATCATGGCGCTGCTCGAACTGCGACGCCGCGGCTGGCGCCAGTTCATGCTGTGGGTCGGCCTGCTCGCCCTGTTCGGGGTGGTCCTGCTGCTCCACTGGTCGGCGGCCTACATGTCGTTGCCGCCGAACCCGCTGCAAAATTCCTGGGTCGCTCTCGGCGGATGGCCGTTCGTGCTCAGCGCGGCGCGCGGTCAGGTCGCGTTGTTGTTCTGGCCCTTCTGGATCCACGCGCTGCTCGTGCCCGCGCTGTGGTGGGGCTTGTGGCGCGGACGGGACGCCGATGCGGCGCTGCCGATCGTTGTCACGGCCTACTTCGTGACGTTCATGGTGATCGGCCGGCCCGACAACTACTACTGGGGCCTGCTCATCGCGCCGTTGTTGCCGCTGGGCGTGCTCGGCTGGCTGGAGCCGTTTTCGATCCGAGGTCGTCGGGAAAACGGCTCCAGCGGTTTTGTCGGTAACGTGCGGAGTTGATGGGGAAGATTTGCACAGGATGGGGACGGGGGTGCTTCGCGCGAGCGACCCCCGTCCCCGTCCTGTGCGAATCTTCCCCATCTCGTCCCCCACGGACGTCGAAACCGCTCCCGGACAGAGTCGCAACTCGGCCACAGAAGCGTAGGGTCTGATTAGGGGACGATCGCGACAGATCCGTCAAAATGGGCCTGATGTCGAGGGATTTCCGGCGTTTTCGGTCCGCCGCCCGCTTGGCATCCGGCTTGCTCAAGTGAGGGGCGTATGTCGGGTTCCACCTTGTTATCCACGTCCGCCGCGACCCAGGTCGCGACAGATGACGCCGTTCACATCGAGGCGCGGCTGACCAGCCGCGAAGCGCTGGACCTGCGCCTCGACGTCGAAGTTCGTGATCTCCGTCAAGAAGGCTTCGACGCCGAGATGTCCCGGCCGCTCGTGGCGAGCGAACTGTTCGACGTCGCATTCCGCGCGGCCGGCGAGTTATCACCGCGCCTGCGCGTCCGCGTGGTCGAGAGCAACTGGCTCGCGGTCCGGGGACGCAAAGTGATCTATGTCACCCGCTTCCAGTTCGTCCACGCCGACGCGCCCGCGACGCAAGCGATCGTCGAGCGGCTCAGGGCTGCGTAGACACTGCACTTGTCACAAGAGCCTTCAACATGAAGGACATGAAGAAAACCTACTTCTTGGAAAACCTCGCGAGATCCGTACTGAGATAGATCGCAGACTCGGATAGAGAGCATGAAGAGTACTGACCACAGCTGTCAGGCTCTTCATGAGCTTCACGTTCTGCTGCGTTCTTCGCTCAGGACGCATCTCGCAAGGTTTTCCAAGAAGTAGGTCTTCTTCATGTCCTTCATGTTGAAGGCTCTTGTCGACAAGCGTTCCTACTTCGCCAAATCCACCGTCCCGTCCGTCAGCTTGGAAAACCTCGCGAGATCGGTACTGAGATAAAGAGCGGATTCGGATAGAGAGCATGAAGAGTACTGACCACAGCTGTCAGGCTCTACATGAGCTTCACGTTCTGCTGCGTTCTTCGCTCAGGACGCATCTCGCAAGGTTTTCCAAGAAGTAGGTCTTCTTCATATCCTTCATGTTGAAGGCTCTTGTCTTGAAGGCTCTTGTCGACAAGCGTTCCTCACTTCGCCAAATCCACCGTCCCGTCCGTCAGCGTTGTGCAGTTCGGCGCCGAGTACGTGCCCTTCAGGCGATCGCCGTCCAGCGCGACATTGAACACGCCGCTGCCGGGCGGACACTCGAAGGCGATGTTCAGACGGCCGCTGAGAATCTGATACGCGGCCGTGTCGCCGCTGAGTGACGCACCTCCGGGAAACGCGACGGTGAATGTTCCCGGTGTGCCAATCCCGGGAATCACCAGACGCAGCGTGCCGGTGCCGGCGACGCGATCGGAGAGCGTCCCATTCCAGGTGCCGTGATACACGTCGGTCGGCGCCGTCGAAGCCGTGGTGCCGCAGGAGATCGTTGCGGCACAGAGCGCCGCGACAACGAGGAGACGAGGAAACAAGGCCTCCAGATTATCAACTTCGCTAGGCCGCGCGCGAGGCCAGCAGTGCGAGCAACGCCCGTCCCGCGGCCGAATCCCGCAAGACCGCGAACCACGGCTCGACCGGCAGCGTCCATCCCGCGGAGCCGGCCGGCGCCTGCTCGAGCAGCGTCGACAGCGTCTGCACCGCGGCCGCATGGTCGTTGGCGACGACATGCGCATAGGCGCGCGCCATCGCGGCTTCGCCGTGACGTTCACCCTGCACCAGTTCGTTGATCGCGATCAAGGCGTCGGCGAGCAATGCCGCCGCGCGATCGCGAGCGCCGAGTCGGGCCGACGCGTCCGCCAGGCCGACGATCGATCGCGCATGACGCGGCATCCGCGCCAGCGCGCTCGTGAACATCGCCGCCGCACCGGCGGCATCGCCGGCGGCGAGGCGCGCGAAACCGTGACCGTCGCACGCATCCATCGCGAATTCGTCGACGAACAGGTGGCCGGCGGTCGATGCCAGCTCGCGATCGAACGCGCCGCTGGCGGCTTCTGCGTCGCCGTCCGCGAGATGAATCAGCCCGCGCAGCCAGTGCAGTCCGGACGCCGGAAAGCGACGCGGCCCCTGGCCCGCCTCGGCGTGCGCGATGCCGGTGTCGAGCGCGGCGGCGGCGCGCGCCAGATCGCCGCGGGCGATGTGCACCATCGCGATATGAAAGTACGCATACGCCAGCCGCGGAAACCAGCGAATCACCGACCCCAGACAGTCGACGCGTTCGCTGCCCCAGGCGGCAATACCGAGCCTGAATTCATGGCGCCAGTTACCCGGCTCGAGCGCGACCGCGAGGCGGCCCGCCGCGATCGCTTCACGCGGCCGATCGGCGCTCGCCAGGAAGAACGCGAGCGCGGAGTGGCCCTCGGCAAGCTCAGCGTCGATTTCAACGGCGCGCCGCGCGTGACCGATGGCGGCCGCCAGTTGCGCGCGGTCCGGCTGCGCGCGGGCCCGCGACGCCTGAAACTGCCAGAAGCGCGCATGCGCCAGGCCGACGTGTGCCAGCGCGTAGCCCGGATCGCCGGCCAGTGCCCGCTCGAAATCGGCGATCGCCTCGGGAATCAGCGCGGGATCGAGTGACTCGAGCCGCAACCGGCCTTCCGTCAGGGCTCGGTAAGCGTCCAGACTCGACGTCTCGCGCGCGTGAATCCGCGCCGTCGCCGCCGACGTCATCGTCATCTTCAGACCGGCCACGAGCTGCGTGACGATCGCGTCCTGCGTCGCAAACACCTCGGCCAGCGGTCCGTCAGCCTTCGCGTGCGCCAGCGCCTCGCGAGTTCTGACATCAACGACGCGCGACGTAATTCGCAGCTGATCGCCAACGCGCTGGAAGCTGCCGACGACGGCAAGATCGATGTCAGCAGTCCGCGCCGCTTCGGCCACGGGATCGCCCTCCGACGGCATGGCGGGAAGTCGATCGATGACGCGGAATTCGCGGATCGCGCGGAGGTCGTTGGTGATCGTTTCGGCGATGCCGGCCTGCAGCCACGCAATCCCGGCATCGCGAGTGACGTTGGCGAAGTCGAGGACGATCACCGCACGCTGGCCGCTGAGTGACGACGACGGCGCGCGCGCCGGTGGCGCAGCGCCGGCCGGTGCACCGGCGATGCCGACCTCGACCGCGGCGACGAATCGATAGCCGCGCCGCGACACCGTCTGGAGGAACGTCGGCTGCGCCGGCTGATCGCCGAGGGCCTGACGCAGTTCCGAGACGACTTGTGTCAGCGCGTTATCGGTGACCGCGACATCCGGCCACAGCAGCCGGAAGATCTCGTCTTTGGTTAAAAGCTCCGACGGATGTTGGACGAACAACAGCAACAGGTCGATCGCCTTTGGCGACAGCGCGATCGGATCGGCGCCGCGTACCAAGCGATACGCCGCGGGATCGAGCACGAACGCTCCGAAGCGATAGAGGACGTTGACCGCCATACGCCGGCGAGGAGTGTACTCCGCTCGCCGCGAAAGACGAGCCCTCAGAAGGTTTCAGTGTTCCTCAGGGTTTTCTCACGACACCTCGCAAGCCGGCGCCGTATCGTCGCATCGATCGATGGACTCGATGCACCGACCCGCAACGCCGCCATCGCCTGCCGTGCTCGCGCATCTGCGCGCCTCGAACCTCGTCGGCGCGACCTACGTCGGTCTCACGGCAGTCGCCACTGCCGTGGGCGTGTGGCTGTCGGTGCACACCGGCCCGGCCGCGTGGCTGCTCGGCCAAATCGTGCTGGCCGCGTGCTTCGTCGAGTGGTTCGTGCTGCTGCACGAGTGTGGCCACGGCACACTGTTCCGGAATCGCCTCGCCAATGTCGTCGCCGGGCACGTGGCTGGCGTCGCCGCGTTGATTCCCTTCGACAGCTGGCGGCGCATCCACGGACGCCATCACAAGTGGACCGGCTGGCAGGACCTCGATCCAACCACCGCGGTCCTCGCTCCGCGGCCGTTGGGCCGGCTCGAACGAGTAGTCGTCAATCTGTGCTGGCGCCTGTGGATTCCGCTGTTCGCCGCGGCCTATCGGCTCAACAACTTCTGGAACGTACCGCGGTTGCTGCGGCTGTTCACGGCGCCGGCGACGCGGACGCGCGTTGTCGTCAGCGTCATGGCGACGGCAGGCGTCTACGTCGCGGCCATCATTTTGCTTGGGCCGACGATGACGGCACGCCTGGTCCTCGTCAGTCTGTTCCTGTCGTTCATCGCCCAGGACGTTCTGATCGTCAGCCAGCACACGCACGTGCCGATGGGCCTCAGCCACGGTCACGCGGTCGATCCGTATCCGACGCTCGCTCAAGAGCCGTTCACGCGATCGCTGCGGCTGCCGGCGTGGCTGTCGCGGGCGCTGCTGCACTTCGACGCGCACGAACTGCACCACATGTATCCCTTCGTGCCCGGCTACGAGCTTCACGCCGTGCCATACACGCCGGCGCACGAAGTGCCCTGGACGCGATGGATTCCCGCCGCGCGCGCAATGCCCGGCGAGCAGCTGTTCTTTCAGAATCGCGACGAGACCGGGTTCGATTTATGAGCACGTCTCTGGACGCGGCCGCCTGCGCGCTGTTTCTACTCGCGACGGTGTCGCTCGCCGGTCTCTGTCAATCGTTGTGGCTGGCGTCGCCGGCGTCGTGCGCGTTTGCCGCGCCAATTGACGGCAAGCGCCGGCTCCGCGGGCGGCGGTTGTTCGGTGACAACAAGACCTGGCGCGGGGTCGTCGTGATGGCGCCGGCAACCGGCGCGGCCTTCGCGCTCGGCGCCGCGGCGATACCGGGCGGCGCGGCCGCGGCCGGGTTGTGGCCGCTCACACCCGCGCAATACGGGGCGCTCGGCGCCTGGGCCGGTCTCGGTTTCATGGCCGGCGAGCTTCCCAACTCCTTCCTCAAGCGGCAGCTCGACATCGCGCCGGGCAGCCCGCCCGCACGTCGCGCGTGGCGACAGATCGGCTTCGTCGTCGATCGGCTCGACTCGATCGCCGGATTGATGTTCGCCCTGCTGTGCGTCGTCTCCGTGCCGGCGATGACATGGGCGTACGTCGCGGTGATCGGGCCAATGGTGCATTTCGGCTTCAGCGCGCTGATGTTCGCGCTCGGTGGAAAAGGACGGATGGCGTGAAGAGCAGTGCGACGTGCGAGGTGCGCCGTGCGAGGTGCGAAGAGCTTTGTGTCTCGCTGTCATGCGCTACTGAGGCCGCGCGTGTCGGCGGCAAGGCCGCGAACCTGGCGCGGCTGATCGCGCTTGGCATCGCCGTTCCCGACGGCGAGGTGCTGACCGCCGAGGCCTTCGCGCGCGCGCATGCGTCGCCGGTGCTGCCGGACGATGTCGCGACGGCCGTCGAAGGCTTGGCCGACCGATGGTTGACTCACGCGCCGCTGGTCGTTCGCAGCTCGGCGATTGGCGAAGACGGCGCGACCGCGTCGTTCGCCGGGCAGTTCGACTCGATTCTTCACGTCGGCACGCGCGATGAACTGTTGCAGGCGATTCGCCGGTGCTGGGCGTCCTATGCGAGTCCGCGCGCGGAGTTCTACCGGCCCGCGCGCGGCATCGCCGCCGGCGGCATGGCCGTCATCATCCAACGCCAGGTCGCGGCCGTCCGCGCCGGCGTGTTGTTCACGCAGGCGCCGACGGGCGCTGCCGACGAGATGCTCATCGAGGGCTGCGACGGGCTGGCCGACGGGCTGGTGTCGGGGCGGGTTGAACCGTGGAGCGTCCGCGCGAAAAAGCCGTCGGGTGGCTTTTTCGCCCCGGCGGCGGCAGTCCGGCCGGAACTGCCGCCAGATGTGAAAAAGCCACCCGACGGCTTTTTCGCGCTGGTGAATATCGCCGCGTCAATCGCCGACGCGTTCGGCGCGCCGCAGGATATCGAATGGGCGATCGACGGCGACGACCGCGTCTGGATCGTGCAGACGCGGCCGATCACCGGCCGCCGTGCGCAGTGCGACGTGCGCCGTGCGACGTGCGTACCAACCGTGCTGTTCTCCAACGCCAACATCAACGAGAACTTTCCCGAGCCGGTGTCGCCACTGCTCTACTCGATCGCGTCGTCCGGCTATTACCACTACTTCCGGAATCTCGGCCTCGCCTTCGGTGTCTCGCGGGCGCGCCTGCGCGCCATGGACCAGCCGCTCCGATCGATCATCGCCGTCCACGGCGCGCGGATGTACTACAACCTGACCAGCGTCCACGCGGTCCTGCGCATGGCGCCGTGCGGTGAGGCGCTGGCGGCGTCTTTCAACGAGTTCGTGGGCGCCGACGAGGTCGCTGCGCCGCTCGACCGCGACGCGCGATGGCACGGGCGTCGCAGCCGCGTCGCGCAGGCCTTCGAGCTCGCCCGCATCGTCGCCGCAACGGCATGGCAATACGCGTGGCTGCGGCGCCGCATCAGAAGCTTCGAAGACGACGCTGACGACTACGCGTCTCGGACGCGGCCCGCGGACCTCGAGTCGCGATCCCTCGCCGATCTCAATCGGCACCTCGTCGCCTTTCTCGACATCCGCCGGGACCGATGGAAGAACGCCTCGCTGGCCGACGCCGCGGCGATGGTCTGCTACTCGCTGCTCCAGCGCACGCTCGCATGGAGTGGGGCCGCGCCGTCGCTGCACAACCGGCTGCTCCGCGCCCTGCCCGGCGTGCCGTCAAGTCAACCGCCGCTGCGCCTCTGGGAGCTCTCACGCCAGATTCGATCGGACGCCACGCTTCTTACGTTGTTCGCCGAACATGACGCCGACGTGATTCTCGACACCGTCACGAACGACCCACACTTCGCTGGTTGGAAACGCGACTTCGCTCGTTATCTCGCCGACTGGGGCTTTCGATCGTCACGAGAGCTGATGCTGACGTCGCCGACGCTGGACGAATCGCCTGGTCCGGCGATCGATCTGCTGAAGCAGTACGTGCTCACGGACAGCGAGGCGCCTGCCATGACGATGGCGCGTCAAGCGCAGGAACGTCGTGATGAAACCCGCGCACTCTGGCAATCGCTGATCTGGCGTGCGCCGCACAAGGCCGTCGCGGTGCTCACGATCTTGCGGGCCACTCAAACCGCCATCGCGTTTCGCGAACGGGCCCGACTCAAGCAAGCTCTGCTTTACACGCGCTGCCGCCACGTCGTCCGCGCCATCGGGCGCCGGCTCGCCGAGGCGGGAACGATCGAACGCCAGGACGACGTCTTCATGCTGCGCTGGCAGGAGATCGACGAACTCGTCTCGGGCCGCGCGATGTTCCCGGGGGCGGTCGCGGCGCTCGTGGCAGCTCGCGCCGCAGAACATGCCCGGTTGTCGTCGTGGACGCCACCGGACCGGATCGTGTTACCCGAGGGAGTCGGGTGGACGCCGGACGCCGGCGCATCGGCCTCTGG
>DASUGM010000230.1:0-5357 GCA_036274055.1 Vicinamibacterales bacterium
TCGATCGCGTCGCCGCCGAGCTCTCCGCCCGGCGCTGGCCGTGCAAGCCACACGCGCTCCGGCGCGCGGAAGCCGCGGCGCGTCCCGGCTATTCGCATCGCGTGTTCGTCGGCGGCGCTCGTCCCGATCGGAGCCTGTTTCACTCGTATCTGTGCGCGATCTTCGAACAGGCCGACAGCCTGGCCGCGCTGTCGCCGGCCGAGTGCGATGCGTTGGTGACCGAACTCGCGCCCGTTCTGCGACCAGACGGCCGCGCCAGCGCGCTCTGGCGGATGGTGATGCCAGGGGTCCCGGAGGCGCTCGAGCGGATACGACAACACGGCCTGACGCTGGCCGTGATCAGCAACTCCGACGGCACCTGCGCGGCGAGCCTCGAAGCCGCCGGTCTGCTCCGCTACATGAACGTCGTCATCGATTCGGCCGAGGTCGGCGTCGAAAAGCCGGACCCGAGAATTTTCGAAATTGCCGTCGCTCGCTGCGGCGCCGATCCGCGGCGCGCGCTGTACGTTGGCGACCTCTACCACGCCGATGTCGTCGGCGCGCGCGGCGCCGGCCTGCACGCGCTGCTGCTCGACCCGTACGGCGACTGGCCGCCGCTGGACTGCGAGCGCGCCACCGATCTTTCGGCCGTTGCCGATCGACTCGCGAGATAATTCATGCCGATGTCTGAACGCCGCGCTCTCTTCCCTGCCACAACCTACCGCGATCGCCGCCGCCGTCTGGCCAGGGATGTCGGCTCCGGGCTCATCCTGCTTCTCGGCAACGAGGAAGTCGGCATGAACTACATGGCCAACGTCTACCCGTTCCGGCAGGACAGCACGTTTCTCTACTTCTGGAGCGTCGATCAGCCGGGCCTCGCCGCGGTCATCGACGTCGACGCCGGCACCGAGACGCTCTTCGGCGACGACGTGACGATGGCGGACGTGGTCTGGTCCGGACCACAACCATCGATCGCGGATCGTGCGGCTGAAGCCGCGGTCGGCGCGACGGCGCCGAAGTCGGCGCTGGCGGACCACGTCGGCGCCGCCGTTGCACAGGGCCGGCCGGTACACTTTCTGGCGCCGTATCGCGGCGACCACACAGTGACAATCGCGGCGCTCCTGGGGATCACGCCCTCGGCCGTCAAGGATCGGCGTTCGCAGACGTTGCACGCAGCCGTCGCCGCTCAGCGGCTCTACAAGACGCCCGAAGAAGTCGCCGAAATCGAGTTCGCCGTCGGCGTCTCGCGCGACATGTACCTCGCGGCGATGCGCGCGGCCGCGCCCGGCCGCATGGAACACGAGATCGTCGGCGAGATTGCCAGGGTCGTGATCGGGCGTGGCTGCAACTACGCGTTCCCGCCGATCTGCTCGGTTCACGGCGAGACTCTGCACAATCCGTTCTACCGGAACACGCTCAACGCCGGCGACTGGTTCGTGCTCGACTCCGGCGTCGAAACACCAGCGCACTACGCCAGCGATATCACCCGGACGATCCCGGTCAGCGGAACCTTCTCAACGCAGCAGCGCGCGATTTACGAGTGCGTACTGCGCGCCCAGAGCGGCGCGCTGGCGGCGATCAAACCGGGCGTGCCCTATCGCGACGTCCACCGCGGCGCGGCGCGATCGTTCGTCACGGATCTCACGGCGCTCGGGTTGATGAAGGGCGATGCCGACGCAGCGGTCGCCGCCGGCGCGCACGCCCTGTTCTTCCCGCACGGCCTCGGCCACATGATGGGCCTCGACGTCCATGACATGGAAAATCTCGGCGAGGACATCGTCGGCTACGGCCAGGGCTACGAACGGAGCACGCAGTTCGGCCTCGGCTACCTGCGGCTCGCGCGCCCGCTCGAGCCCGGCTTCGTGATCACCGTCGAACCCGGGCTGTATTTCATTCCCGCGCTCATCGATCAGTGGAAAGCGGAGGGCCGGCACGCGGCGTTCATCAACTGGACCGAGGTCGAAAAATTCCGTGATGCCCGCGGTTGCCGGCTGGAAGACGACGTGCTGGTGACGGCGACGGGAGGACGAGTGCTCGGCCCCGGGATACCCAAGGCGATCGCTGAGGTGGAAGCCGCCTGCGCCTTTTCTGGCTGAGTGAAAAGCCTCTGTCTCAAAGAGCCTTCAACATGAAGGAAGTGGAGAAGACCCTTTCTCTTTTTGAAACCTTTGCGAGATGCGCCTGAGGGAGAATCGCAGATTCGGATGAAGGGCATGGAGCGGAGTACCGCAGGTAATGAGGGTCTCCTCCATGAGCTCCGCCTTCCCGGCGGTCTTTCCCCGGTTCGCATTTCGCAATGGTTTCCAAAAAGGAAAAGGTTTTCTTCATTCCTTCATGTTGAAGGCTCTTTGAACCAGCGGCGTGCGGTCTTAAGAACTCTTAACGCTCCTGCACGCCGCCTGCGTTAGAATCCTTCCCCCAAACGAGTCCGGAGGCTGCCCATGGCGAACGATGCGGCGATTACCACTCTCAAATCCAACGTGCGCGGTGCGGTGATTCAGGCCGGCGAGGCCGGCTACGATCAGGCGCGCAAGGTCTACAACGGCATGATCGATCGGCGGCCGAAGCTGATCGTCCAGTGCGCCGACGTGGCGGACGTCATCGCCGCCGTGAACTTCGGGCGCGATCAGAAGATGCTCGTCGCGGTGCGCGGCGGCGGCCACAACGCCGGCGGTCTCGGCGTCTGCGACGACGGTCTGGTGATCGATTTGTCCCACATCAGCTACGTGCACGTCGATCCAGTGAAGAGGACCGTCCGCGTCGGCGGCGGCACGACCTGGGGCCAGGTCGATCACGCGACGCACGCGTTCGGCCTCGCGGTGCCGGCCGGCATCATCGCGTCGACGGGCGTCGGCGGCCTCGCGCTCGGCGGCGGCATCGGTCATCTCACGCGCAATTGCGGCTTGACGATCGACAACATCCTCGAAGTCGAAATGGTGCTCGCCGACGGACGCGTCGTCACCGCCAACGCCAAACAGAACGCCGACCTTTACTGGGCGGTGCGCGGCGGCGGCGGCAACTTCGGCGTGGTCACGTCGTTCCTGTTCCGCGCGCATCCGATTCACACCGATTACGCCGGGCCGATGTTCTGGGCGCTCGAGGACACCGCGGAAGTCCTGCGCTGGTACCAGGCGCTGATCGCCAAGGCGCCGAACAACCTCAACGGCTTCTTCGCCCTTCTCACCGTGCCGCCTGGCCCGCCGTTTCCGGTAGAGCTGCACAACAAGAAGATGTGCGGCGTCGTCTGGTGCTACACCGGCCCGCTCAAGCAGGCGGAGAAGGTCTTCAAGCCGATTCGCGCGTTCAAGAAACCGGTGCTCGACTTCGTCGGCCCGATTCCTCATCCCGCGCTGCAGGGTATGTTCGATCCGATCTTCCCTGCCGGCCTGCAGTGGTACTGGAAGGCCGACTTCATGCACAAGCTCAACGACGACGCGATCGCGCGCCACGTCGAGCACGGCGCCAAAATGCCGACCTGGCAATCGACGATGCACCTCTATCCGATCAATGGCGCGGCCGCGAAGATCAAGAACGGCGCGACGCCGTGGGCGTATCGCGATGCGCTGTTCGCGCAGGTGATGGTCGGCGTCGATCCGGATCCTGCCAACAAGGACAAGCTCGTCACCTGGGCGCGCGATTATTTCAATGCGCTCCATCCGCACTCGGCCGGCGGCGCCTACGTCAACTTCATGATGGAGGAAGGCGACGATCGCGTGCGCGCCACCTACGGCAAGAACTACCCGCGTCTCGCGAAGATCAAGAAGAAGTACGATCCGAAAAACTTCTTCCGGGTGAATCAGAACATCAAGCCGGGAAAGTAGGGAAAGCTCGAGAATCCAACGGCTAACAAAGGTGTCATTTCAAATCTGTCGCTCCTAAAGCCGGGCGGCCGTCATACCGATGAGGTAGACATGTACCTGAGCCCTGTCGCTGCGTTCGTTGCGTTCGCCTCGGTGACCGGAGCGGTCCTGACGCTGTACATCATGCGCCGCCGCTCACGTCTGGGTCGTCGCACGCCCAAGTTCTAGACGCGGGGTCCCGGGCACGTCGCGGCTCTGGCCGGACGTGCCCGGGCCGCGCTGAGCACGCGCCCTGCGTGGCGATCGTGGCGCTAGCGGGCGGCCTGCGTCCAGTGCAAGATCACCGCGGCCGGCGGAATCGTTCGATCGACAAAGACGTTGACGAGGAAGCGGCCGTCGGCCGCGACATCGTAGAAGGTACCGGCTCCCAACCCACCCGTGTTCGTCCGCAGCTGGAACAGCGGCATCGGCAGACCCGCCTTGAACTCCCGCTCCGCGGTGATGCCGACTGCCATCAGTCGCCCGCCAGGCGCGCGGTAATACAGTTCACGACTGTCGGCTCGCCACACCGGCCAGGCGCCGCCATCGACGGAGATCGGCCATTTCGCGCCCGGCTGCGGAAACGCCGTGACGTAGACCTCCGGACGACCTGACTCGTTCGAGTCGTAGGCCAGCCATCTGCCGTCGGGAGAAATTCGCGCGTGCGTCTCGGCAAATGTCGTCTGCAGGATAGGTCTGGGCGGTTGCTCACCTGACGCGGGAACGACCCAGATGTCACCGCGCGTCTTGTTATCGATCGACGTGAACGCGATCAGGCCGTCGCGTGACCAGCTCTGCGGAAACGATTGAATGGTGCTCTCAACCAGGCGCCGCTCTTCAACCTGGGCGTCGAGCCGCTTCATGAACAGATTAGGCGGCGCCTGATGCGCCGCGGCAAAGGCAAACGTCTTGCTGTCGGGCGACCAGACGGGCGTCGACTCATAGGTTTCGCCGAAAGTCGCGCGCGTTGTCGTGCCGCGAACGAGATCAACGATCCAGATGCCGGAGTCGGTATCGAGGTGATCGACAGCCGCCTGCCGCCCGTCCGGCGAGATCGCGACGTTCATGAACGGGCCTGGTGATCCCACGAGACCCGCCGCCGTGCCGTCACGCGTCATCCACGTCAGCTGCGTCGTGTCCTGAATGCCCGACCAGTAGACGATGTCTCCCCTGGGCGAGACTGCGGCGGCCGGCGTCGGACCGGAGGTGGCGATGTTCTCTGCGACCAGAATCGGATCGCCGACGACCTTCCGGCCGGCGACGTCGACGCGCTGGGTCATGAGCTTGTGCTTCTGCACAAAAAAGATGCGGTCCGGTTCGCTGACGCCAATCGCGCCGGCGTCTGGCACCAGCAAGGTTCGCTCCGCCGAATCCAGTACGCCCAGATACACGCCGCCGCGGTCGCCGCCGACAGATGAAAACACGTAGTGGCGGCCGTCGGGCAGAAACGCCGGCAGCATGTGCAGCGCCTCTCGGCGCGCGGCGTCGAGGGTGGTCAGCGTCGTCGGCACGCCGCCTCCGGCCGGCACTCGCATGAGC
>DASUGM010000231.1:0-4380 GCA_036274055.1 Vicinamibacterales bacterium
GCGGTGCAGCCAGTCGAGCGGAGGTTCTGGGCGCGGTTCGACTCGGGCCTGGACTTCGGGTACAGCATGACGCGCACCAACTCGGCGAAGCAGCTCACGCTCGGGGCAAACCTGTCATATCGGGACGCGCAGTACTACGACCTCCTATTCGCCAACGTCTTCAGCAGCACCCAGGACAACGCGCCAGACACGCAGCGCTGGGACGTGTCCAATGACTTCCGCCGCTTCCTGGGCGGCCGCTGGTACGTCAACACGACCCAGGATTTCCTGAACAGCGAGGAACAGGGTCTGGACTTGCGGACGACCTTCGGCGGCGGCGCCGGGCGCTACCTGATGCGCTCGGCGTCGGAACACCTGGCCGTCGGTGGCGGGCTGGCGTGGACCAAAGAGAACTACACCGATGCGACGCCGACGAAGGACTCGGGCGAGGCTTATATCTCCAGCGAGTTCATGACGGAGAGGCTGAAGGTCACCGACTTCATCACCCGGTTCACCTATTACCCCAGCCTGACGATCGACAACCGCTACCGCCTCGCGTATCGGTTCGACTTCGACTTCAATCTGCCGGGCGACTGGTATCTGCGGACCGGGTTCTGGGACAACTACGACAGCCAGCCGCCGACAGGGTTCTCAAAGAACGACTACGGCTGGTCGAACGCGTTCGGCTTCAAGTTTTGACGCCGGATCAGTGCCCGAACTGTCGCAGATGATGATCCACGTGCAGGACAGCTCGAGCCGGCGACGCAGTCCGGCAACGTCGCGAGGATTGACCAGCGACTTCACCGCGCGTCGCGCCGGCCGAGGAGGCGCTCGCCGCCGGCCTCTCGGAAGGCGTGGAGCGCGCGCTGGCGGCGCGCTTCGGCGTCGGCGAGCAGCGACTCGAACGCCGGCGTCCCTCGCAGCGGATCGAACTGCGGCGCGCGCTTCAACACCGGCGCCGCGAGGTAGCCGCGCTCGACGCCGCGCTCCAGAAAGGGCAGGCCCTTCTCGTGCGCGCCGACGTCGCAGAGCAACCAGCCCTCCTGGAAGATGGCTTCGGGATCGTCGAAGATCGCGAGCTGAGTGAGCTTCGCGATTTCCTCGAGCATCTGCGCGGCACGACGATCGAGCCAGGCGTGGAGATGTTCCGTCCACGTCTTGAACAGCGGCAGCTTCGGCTGCTCTTTCATCTGCGCCAGCGCCGCCTTCGCGTCGTCCCGCCGCCCGTGGAGTCCCATCGCGATGACGCGGATGCCGTCGTCGGCGCCGGAGGCGTCGGCCTCGAACGCGGTTGAGATCATGCGCTCGACATCGCCGGTGAGCATCAGCGTCTGTTCGAAGCTGGTTGGGATGCTCGGGTCGAGCCGGCGCGCCTCGGCGTGCGCCGCCAGCGACTCATCGTAAAGGCCGGCATACCGGCACGCGTGCACCAGGCCCGAAAACAGCTCCGGGTCGTTGCCGTGCCGCGTCGCAGCGTTGAGCAGGCGGACGACGGCGCGATCGGCCTGGCCGATGTCGGATTCCAGGTTCGCGTAGAACTTGTGCGCGATCGTCAGCTTCGGATTCAGTTCGAGGGCGCGATCGTAGGCCTGCCTGGCGCGCTCGACGCTGCCGGGCGAGGATTCGATGTACTTGCCGATCAGTCGATAGCAGCGGCCCAGCCGCGCCCACGCCGGCGCGTAGGTCGGATCGAGCGCGACGCTCCGCTCGTAGAGATCGCGCGCCTCGATGACGCCGCTGTAGCCGCGGCCGACTTCGTTGCCGCGCAGGTAGAGCTCGTAGGCGCGAGGGCTCGCCGGCGCATCAGGCGAGGGCGACGCGTTCGCACCGCCCAGCGGCAGCGCCAGAGCCTCGACGACGCGACGCGCGAGGTCATCCTGGAGCTGAAAGAGATCGCCCAACGGCGCCTGGACCGAATGTGAAGTGATGACGGTACCGCCCGGCGCTTCGATGAGCTGGACGTGCGTGCGCAGCTCGTCGCCCGCGCGCAGGATCGTGCCGCTGACGACGCGATCGACGCCGGCTTCCGCGGCCAGCGCCTTGAAGTCGGGCGCTTCGTTGGCAAACCGCGCCGCGGTCGCGCTCGACCGCACGACCAGCGAACCGATGCCCGCAAGCGACGTCGTGATCGCGTCCGGCAGGCTGAAGGCGAGAAAATCGGTGTCCGGATCGGCGCGAAGCACGCGAAACGGCAGGACGACGATACGGGTCATCGGATGCGTCATCGTCGCGGTCGCATCGTCGGCGGTCGGGACGTCGCGAAGCTCGTCGGCCATCGCGTCTGCCGTCCGCGGCCGCTCGGACGCCTTCTTCGCGAGGGCGCGGCGAATGACACGATCGACTGCGGCGACCGCCGGCGATCCAGTCAACGCCGGCGGCTGCTCGTAGACCGTCGCGTGCAGAATCGCGACCACGGTGTTGCCGGTGAATGCGGGCCGGCCGGCGAGCATCTCGAACAAGATCGCGCCGGTCGAGAAGAGGTCCGTGCGGCCGTCGAGCGTCTCGCCGAGTGCCTGCTCGGGTGACATGTAGCGCGGCGTTCCCATCACCGCGCCGGCGCGCGTGAGATCTGCGGCGCCGGTCGCCTGCTCGTGCACGGTCGGGCGCGCCAGCCCGAAGTCGAGCAGCTTCACGCCATGCGGCGTCAGGAACACGTTCGACGGCTTGAGGTCGCGGTGAATCACGCCGCGGGCGTGGAGCGCCGACAGCGCGTTGAGTATGCCGAGACCCGTCGAGACGGTTTCGCCGACACTGAGCGGCGCGCTCTTGAGCCGCTCGGAGAGCGGTGCCCCCTCGAGCAACTCCATCGCGATGAAGAGGACGTTGTCGTCTTCGCCGATTTCGTAGATCTGACAGATGTTCGGGTGGTTGACGGCGGCGGCCGCCCGCGCCTCGCGCCAGAAACGCTTGCGCGCGTTCTCGTCCTGCGCGAGCGACGACATCGTCTTCAACGCGACCGCGCGGCGAAGCTTCTCGTCGCGCGCCGCGTAGACGACGCCCATCCCGCCTTCGCCGAGCTTGCGTTCAATCTGGTAGTGGCCGAGCCGTTTCAGCGCCGGAACGTGGCTTCGACGCGACGGTAGCGCCGGCACGCCCGTGGGCGGGATCACGCCGGATGGCGTGCGTTCGGCGACGCCGCCGCCCGGCGGCGCTTCACCCTTGAGCCACTCCATCAGCGCGCGGAACGGGCCCTTCGGCTGGCTGTCCTTCGGGGTGTCGGACACTCGAAGATCGATCTTACCCTCGGAGGCGCAGGCCGCGTCCACCCGGACGGGTAGCGAAAAAGCCGTCGGGTGGCTTTTTCGCCTCGTCGCGGAAAGAGCGGCCCGACCCCGTGTGATACACCAGTGAGATGCCTCACTCGCTCCACCTCGGCATCGACACCTTTGGTGACGTCACCGTCGACGCTGACGGCAAGCTCATCTCTCAAGCCCAGACGCTGCGTCACGTCGTCGAGGAAGGTGTGCTCGCGGATCAAGTCGGACTGCACGCGTTCGGCGTTGGCGAGCATCACCGGCCGGATTTCGCCGTGTCGGCCCCGGAGGTCGTGCTCGCGGCGATCGCGGCGCGGACGTCGCAGATTCGCCTCGGTTCGGCGGTGACGGTGCTCAGCACCGACGACCCGGTGCGCGTGTTTCAGCGCTTCTCGACGCTCAACGCGATCTCGAACGGCCGCGCCGAAGTGATCCTCGGCCGCGGATCGTTCACCGAGTCCTATCCCCTCTTCGGCTTCGACTTGAACGACTACGACGAGTTGTTCGAAGAGCGGCTCGACATCTTCGCCAAGCTGCTCGACAACGCGCCGGTGACGTGGTCGGGCAGGACGCGCGCCACGCTGACGAATGTCACGGCGTATCCGCCGATCGAATCGGGCAAACTGACGACGTGGATTGGCGTCGGTGGCAGCCCGGAATCAGTCGTGCGGGCGGCACGGCACGGCCTGCCGCTGACGCTCGCGATCATCGGCGGCAGCGCGCGGCGGTTCCTGCCGTTCGTCGAGCTCTACAAGCAGTCGCTCCTGCGCTTCAGCAAACCGATGCAGATGATCGCCGCGCATTCGCCGGGCCACGTCGCCGCGACGGATGCGCAGGCACGTGACGACGTCTGGCCGCACTACCAGGCGATGATGACGCGCATCGGCCGCGAGCGCGGCTGGCCGCCGATGGCCCGCGAGCATTTCGAGCGTGAAGCCGGGCCGGACGGCGCGCTCTACGTCGGCTCGCCCGAGACCGTCGCCACCAAGATCGCCGCCACGGTCCAGACGCTCGGCCTCGATCGGTTCGACATGAAGTACAGCAGCGGCACCCTGCCGCACGACAAACTCATGACCAGCATCGAGCTGTTCGGCACCAGGGTCGCGCGGCGGGTGCGCGAATTGCTAGGCCCTCGGCACTAGGCCCT